>NZ_BAAAUG010000085.1:27501-35485 GCF_039533825.1 Streptomyces rectiviolaceus | reverse complement strand
CTGCCGCGCCGCCACGCGCGCGTGGAGCTGGCGACGAGCCGCGAACACCGCGCCCTTGACGTGGCGCTCGCGGTCCGCACGGCGGTGGGCGACGCGCTGCCGGGCCACCCGACGGTTGCCGTCCTGGTCACCGCGGTGGAGTGACGACGTCAGTCGCCGAGCCCCGCCAGGTCCCGCAGGCGACGCCCCTGCGCGGCCCGCTCGGCGGTGCGCTGCTCTTCGTACGTACGCCCGACCACGCCCTGCAGGAGGGCCTTGGTCTCGATGACGGCGTCGCGCGGCGCGGTCAGCAGCGCGGCCGCCAAGTCGCTCACGGACGCGTCGAGTTGGTCTGCGGGCACGACAAGGTTGGCCAGGCCAACGCGCTCGGCCTCGGGCGCGTGGACGAACCGCCCGGTGGCGCAGATCTCCAGCGCGCGGGCGTAGCCGACAAGCCCCACGAGGGGGTGCGTTCCGGTGAGGTCGGGCACCAGGCCCAGGCTGGTCTCGCGCATGGCGAACTGCACGTCGTCAGCGGCGATCCGCAGGTCACAGGCGAGCGCGAGCTGGAAGCCCGCACCGATGGCATGCCCCTGGACCGCGGCGATGGACACGATGTCACTGCGCCGCCACCAGGTGAACGCCTCCTGGTACTCCGCGATCGTCGCGTCGAGGACGTCGTCGTCACCGCGCGCCAGATCGATGAATGACGGCTCACCGTCGAAGCCCTCGGGCGTGAACGCCTGTCGGTCGAGGCCCGCGGAGAAGGACTTGCCCTCACCGCGGAGCACGACGACACGGACACTGCCCGGCAACATCCGGCCTGCCTCGGCCAACGCCCTCCACAGCGCGGGAGATTGGGCGTTGCGCTTGGCCGGGTTGGCCAGCGTCACCGTGGCGACGGCCTCGTCGACAGTCAGGCGTACGCCGTCCTTGTCGAGTACCGGTGCGGATCCGCCGAGTTCACTGCCGGGCGAAACCATAGGGGCCTCCGATGGTGGTGTGCGGTCGGTCGGGACGCATGTACGCGCCCGTAAGTGACTGCACAGTAACCACCCGGCCGATCAACCGATCGACCGGGTGGCCACCGTCGAAGCCGGTGTGCCGCCCGCAGCCGTCAGCCGGCTGCGGCCTTCTTGCCTCGCGTCGCCCCGCCGCGTCCCCGCAGCGTGACTCCGGATTCGCTGAGCATGCGGTGCACAAACCCGTACGAACGGCCGGTCTCCTCGGCCAACGCCCGGATGCTCGCACCGCCGTCGTACTTCTTCTTCAGGTCTGCCGCGAGCTTGTCGCGCGCGGCGCCGGTTACCCGGCTGCCCTTCTTCAGAGTCTCGGCCACCCGTGCCTCCTCATGGGAAGTGCGCTCTGGACTTCTCATGATCACCCCTCGCGGGCTTCCTGGCCACCCATTCGGCAAGGTCCGTACGACGAGGTTTCCCGCCGGGGAAGGCGACACCACGAGCGGAATTAACGATTCCGCGCATCGAATTACGTACGGCCGAATGGGTTGTGGGCCGAAGTGCCAGGTCAGCGAGGTGGCAGGCGAGAACCGGGTCCGATGCCCTTGCCACAAGGGAAATCCGTGTATCCCACACTTCGGTACGAGGAGACCTCACACAGATGAAGGATCACGGCTCGGCCGAATGATCCATACGCAGTGGATCAGTTATTCGATCAACCAATGTGGACGCTCAGGCGAGCGCGACGAGATCCGCGTAGTCCTGGCCCCAGAGGTCCTCGATGCCGTCGGGCAGCAGGATGATCCGCTCCGGCTGGAGCGCGTCCACCGCGCCCTCGTCGTGCGTGACGAGGACGACCGCGCCCTTGTAGGTGCGAAGCGCCCCGAGGATCTCCTCGCGGCTCGCCGGGTCGAGGTTGTTGGTGGGCTCGTCGAGGAGCAGCACGTTGGCGGATGAGACCACCAGGGTCGCGAGCGCCAGACGGGTCTTCTCGCCGCCGGACAGGACGCCCGCCGGCTTGTCGACGTCGTCGCCGGAGAAGAGGAAGGAACCGAGCGTCTTGCGCACCGCCACGAGGTCGAGGTCGGGGGCGGCCGAGCGCATGTTCTCCAGGACCGTGCGCTCCGGGTCGAGGGTCTCGTGCTCCTGCGCGTAGTAGCCGAGCTTGAGGCCGTGGCCCTCGAGGATCTGCCCGGTGTCGGGCTTCTCCGCGCCGCCGAGGAGACGCAGGAGCGTGGTCTTGCCCGCGCCGTTGAGGCCGAGGATGACCACGCGCGAACCCTTGTCGATGGCCAGGTCGACGTCCGTGAAGATCTCCAGGGAGCCGTACGACTTCGAGAGCCCCTCGGCCATCAGCGGGGTCTTGCCGCAGGGCGAGGGATCGGGGAAGCGCAGCTTGGCGACCTTGTCGCTCTGGCGCACGTCCTCCAGACCGGCCAGGAGCTTGTCGGCGCGCTTGGCCATGTTCTGCGCGGCGACCGTCTTGGTGGCCTTGGCGCGCATCTTGTCGGCCTGCGAGTGGAGCTGGGTGGCCTTCTTCTCGGCGTTCTGCCGCTCGCGCTTGCGGCGCTTCTCGTCGGACTCGCGCTGCTGCTGGTAGAGCTTCCAGCCCATGTTGTAGACGTCGATCTGGGCGCGGTTGGCGTCCAGATAGAAGACCTTGTTGACGACCGTCTCGACCAGTTCGACGTCGTGGGAGATCACGATGAAGCCGCCGCGGTAGGACTTGAGGTAGTCCCTGAGCCAGACGATGGAGTCGGCGTCGAGGTGGTTCGTCGGCTCGTCGAGGAGCAGGGTGTCGGCGTCCGAGAAGAGGATGCGGGCCAGCTCGACGCGGCGGCGCTGGCCACCGGAGAGCGTATGGAGGGGCTGGCCGAGCACGCGGTCGGGGAGGCTGAGCGCGGCGGCGATGGTGGAGGCCTCCGCCTCGGCCGCGTAACCGCCCTTGGTGAGGAACTCCGTCTCCTGGCGCTCGTACTGCTTCATCGCCTTGTCGCGGGTGGCACCCGCGCCGTTGGCGATGCGCTGTTCGTTCTCGCGCATCTTGCGGATGAGTGTGTCGAGTCCGCGGGCGGAGAGGATGCGGTCGCGGGCCAGCACGTCCAGGTCGCCGGTGCGGGGGTCCTGCGGGAGGTAGCCGACCTCTCCGGAGCGGCTGATGGTGCCGCCGGCCGGGATGCCCTCACCGGCGAGGCACTTGGTGAGCGTGGTCTTGCCCGCTCCGTTGCGGCCCACCAGGCCGATGCGGTCGCCCTTGGCGATACGGAAGGAAGCGTTCTCGATGAGGATGCGGGCGCCGGCGCGCAGCTCGATGCCGGAAGCGGTGATCACGGACAGACTCCTGGGCAGGGGGGGTTGGACGGCGGAAGGACTGAAGGCGATCACGCCGTCTAATGCACGAGGAGAATGGCCATGCGGCCAATTCTAACGGGGCGGTGCAAGCTCTTTTTCTGCCCGGGTGCCTACGTCCGCGGGGGCGCCGCCCGGCAGCTCGTTGCCCAGGGGCCTGCGGCGGGGCACGATCCGGCCGAGGTCGTCCACCGCGATCAGCTGTGAGGTCCACGGCGTCGCGGCGTCCCCGCAGGGCTGGGCGACCATCAGGGCAGCGCCGTGGCGCACGGAACGGGCGGGCTCGAAGGCGCAGCCCCGGCGGGCGGGCAGCACCCAGCGCAGGTCGCCGTCGGCGCTGCGGTAGGCGGCGATGCGGTGCGGGGTGACGACGGCGAGCATGCGGACGCGGGGGTCGAGGGGCTGCAGGACCCCGGTGGCGCCGTGGGCGGCGGGAGAGCGCAGCCAGGGGGCGCTGCCGGGGATGGCGCGGTGCCAGCGGACGCCGCTGCCGTCGGCGCGAGCGGTGTCGGTGACCAGTCCGTCGCTCCAGAGCGCGATGGCGTGCCCGGGGGCGGGGAGCAGGGCGAGCGGGCGGGCTCCCTCGCGGCTGTAGGTCCAGCGCGGGTGGCCCGTCGCCTTGTCGTACGCCTCGACCGCGCGGCCCGTGGTCCGGAGCCCGGGGGCCGCTGTGCCGTCGGCCACGCGCGCGTGGACGGTGACGTGGTCTCCGTAGGGGGCGGGTCGCGAGTGGTGGGCCGCCGTGATGAGCGGCAGGGCGAGGAGGCCGAGGACGACCGGGAGCGCGAGCCGTGAGCCGCAGCGGGCGGGCACCGGTCTCCCGGCCCCGGGTCCGGACACCTCGAACGGCACTACGGACACGACGCCCCCTCTTCGGCACCTCTTCCGGTACCTCTGCCCATGGAACAGGCGCAGAGCGTAGCGGCGGCGTCACCGCACGGCCCCGGGCGGCGGCCGCGACACGACGCACCGTTCGGCGAGGGTCCCCCGTTCGGCCCTCCGTCCGGCGCCGCGTGGAGTGGGGCATATCAGGATGAAGGCGCCGACATCTCGGCACAGGGCGGTGAGCCGCCGCCCCGGATGCGAGGCAGAGGGTGGTGCGCCCATGCAGTTCGACGACGACGCCGATCTGGACACGTCCGAGGTACAGGACGTGCGGGGCAGCCGGATCCCCGGCGGCAACGCGACGGTCGGCGGCGGCATCGCGGGCCTGATCGCACTGCTCCTGGGGCTGTTCTTCGGGGTCGGCCCGGACCAGCTCGGCCTCTCGTCGGGCGACGAGGAGCCCGCCGCCACTTCCTCGTCCCTCGCGCAGGTGCAGCAGACCTGCCGTACGGGGCAGGACGCGAACACCAAGGAGGACTGCCGCATCGTGGCGGTGGTCAACAGCGTGCAGGACTACTGGCGCTCGGAGTTCAAGCTCAGGCAGGCGAGCTACTCCCCCGCGTCGACCGTCCTGTTCACCAGCCGGGTGGGCACGGCGTGCGGCGCGGCGACGTCGGCGGTCGGCCCCTTCTACTGCCCCGGTGACCGGAAGGTCTATCTGGACCTGGGCTTCTTCGAGGAGCTGCGGACGAAGTTCGGCTCGAGCGGCGGCCCCTTCGCGCAGGCGTACGTCGTGGCGCACGAGTACGGGCACCACGTGCAGAACCTGATGGGGACGCTGCAGCGCGCCCAGGACGGGCGTACGGGCCAGAACAGCAACGCCGTGAAGGTCGAGCTGCAGGCCGACTGCTACGCGGGCGTCTGGGCGCGGCACGCGACCCGCACCCCCGACGACAAGACGGGCAAGCCGCTGATCACCAGCCTGACCGAAGCGGACATCCGCGAGGGCCTGGACGCGGCGGCCGCGGTCGGCGACGACCGCATCCAGGAGAAGTTCCAGGGCCGGGTCACCCCGGAGTCCTGGACGCACGGCTCGGCCGAGCAGCGGCAGCAGTGGTTCTACCAGGGCTACCGCACCGGCGACATGGCGCAGTGCAACACCTTCCGGTGAGGCGCCCGGTGGGGCTCAGACGCCGCCGGTGTGCACCTGGAAGGCGGCCCGGCGCACGGCCTTGGCCAGCGCCGGGTCGGGGTGGGCGGCGGCGAGGGCGACCAGGACCTGGACGGTGCGGGGGTGGCCGATGCGGCGGACCTCGTCCAGGAGCGCGGGCACCGTGGGCTGCACCGCGGACTCCAGGTGACGGATGAGGAGATGGGTCTCCCCGTGGTCGGCGACGGCCGCGGCGGTGTCGACCCACAGCCACGTCGACTCGTCCCGCGTCAGGACCAGGTGGACGTCCTCGGGGTCGGCGCCCTCCTGCTCGGCCAGCCAGATGAGGGCGTAGGGCCGCAGCGAGGTCTCGTCCACGACGGCCCGCACCTCCGCCTCGGCCGGGGCGCCGACCACCCGCAGCGCCTCGAAGGCGAGGCCGCGCAGGAGGGCGTCCTCGCCGCGGGCGGCGTCCAGGAGCTCGGTGACGGCGCTGCCGACGGGGCGGGCGGCGAGCCAGGCCCGGTACTCGGAGCGGGCCGCGTTCGGGCGCAGGCGCGCGCAGCCGCGGAGCATGTCGTCGGCGGACTGCTCGATGTTGCCCGCCGGGCTCTGCGCGGCCACGCAGATCTGCTCCAGCTTGACCCAGACCGCCCAGCTGCCGAGCGGTGTGAGCGTGGCCTGCCCGTCGGCGTACGTGAGCGCTCCGACGGCCGCGAGGCCGCGCAGCGCCCAGTCCAGGAGGGTGGCCAGGGACGGGGTTTCGGCCGGGTCGACCGGCTCGGGCTGCGGGCCGTAGGGGATCTCGCAGCGTTCCGTGCGCAGTTCGGTGACGCGCTGGTCGAGGAGGTCGAGGAGCTGCGTCACGGGGACGGGGCCCGCGGAGAGCTGCAGCAGGGTGAGGAGCTGCGGCATGGCCTCGACGGTCTCGGCCACGACGGCGGGCGCCAGTTCGCGTGACGCCGCGTGCGTGAGCGACCAGGCGTCGAAGAGGGCGACCCAGCCGCGCAGCACGGCGGCGTCGTCGCGGTCCCAGGCGCGCAGCCGCCAGCCGGGGCGCGCGCTGTCGCCGTGCACCTCGATGAGGCCGGCGAGGCGTGCGGTGTCCCAGTCGGCGCGGACCTGATCCGGGGTCAGCGCGAGTTCCGCGGCGGCCCGTTCGGCGGTGGCGGCGAAGAGGGTGCCTTTGCCGCCTTTGGCTTCGGGCGCTCCTGCTGTGGCTTCGGGCACTCCCGCCTTGGCATCCGGCCCCGCCTCGGCATCGGGCACCGCCTTGACTTCGGGCGCTCCCGCGCGGCCGCGTCCCGGGTGCAGGGACGCGTCGGCCCAGCGGGCGACCCGAACGGCGTCGGCGAGGCTCCCCCGCGCCATCCGGGCCAGCTCTCCAGGGGCGGGTGTGCCCTCGGGGGGCCGGGGCGCGGGACGGCGCGCACGCTGCTGCGTCACTGCGCCGGGGGCGGTCAGGGATCGCGCTGTGCCGCGCTCCGCCCCCGCTCGCCTGTCGGCCCTGGGGGACTGAGCGCGGACGAGTCGGAGCCTTGAGTCGCGCGGGATACGGGACGTCACGGGAGCAGTCTTCCTGTTGACGGTCCGAAAACCCAAACGGAATGCCTTCGCGAGGCTCCGGAGCGCTACTTCAGGGGGCTCTCACGCACTACATGAGGGGCGTGAGGAAGCGCCTCAGCGCCTCTTCGTAGCCCGCAGGGTCGGCGTTCCACATGGCGCCGTGGGGCGCATCCGGAACGGTGTGGAGCGTGACCAGTTCCGGTCGCCGATCGGCCAGTTGGCGCGAGAGGGCCCACGGGGCGATCACGTCGTCGGGGCCGTGGAAGAGAAGCGTGGGGACCTTGAGCACACCGGGGTCGGCGGCCTCCAGGATGCGGTCGCCGCGCAGGCCCGTGCGGCCCTGGGCGGCGCGCACCGCGAGCGGCAGGAGGGGCCCTGGTGTGCGCCGGGCCGCGGCGAGTGCCCGCAGCGTGGTCTCCCAGTCGAGCACCGGGGAGTCCAGGACGAGTCCGCTGATCCGGTCGCGCAGGGCCGAGTACGCGGCGGCGTGCAGGGCCATGGCGGCGCCGGTGGACCAGCCGTGCAGGATCACGTTCTGGGCTCCGTAGCGCACTGCGTAGCGGATGGCCGCGTCCAGGTCGCGCCACTCGGTCTCGCCGAGGTGGCCGAGGCCGTCCGGGGAGCGGGGCGCGCCGATGTCGCCGCGGTAGGCGATGTCGAGCACCGGGAAGTGCTGGCGGTGCAGGAAGTCCATGACGACCATGGGGTGCTCGCGGGTCGTGCCGAGGCCGTGCACGGTGATCACCCAGGTGTCGCGGACGCCCGGCACGAACCATGCGGGCAGACCGCCGAGTTCGCCGGGGATGTCGACGTCCGCGTGGTCGATGTCCAGCGCGGCGTGCGGGTCGCCGATGTGGACCTGCGGGGTGAGCCAGACCTTGTCGCCGGGCTCCAGGGAGCCGTGCGTGACGCGCTCCAGGCGGCGTACGACGGTGTCCGCGGCGTGCGGCGCGGAGTCAAGGACGGGCCCGATCACGGCGTGGCTGCCGTTGCCGCTGAGGCCGTACGTGCCCGGGCGCAGGCTCGCGAGCGCGCGGGTCAGGGCGATCTGGCCCGCGGCCGTGGCATGGACCGTGAGGCGGGGCTCGGTCGGCAGGGGACGGCCCGCCGGCGCCTTCAGGGCGGCGTTGCTGGCGAACCGGCCCGCGGCGACGGC
>NZ_BAAAUG010000085.1:11339-27445 GCF_039533825.1 Streptomyces rectiviolaceus | reverse complement strand
TCGGCCTCGCGACCGACGCCGACGCGGCCGGGGTGGGCAGCAGCCAGGGCGGGTTCATCCTGCGGGCGGGGACGGCGGTGGTGACGGCGGTGACGGCCGTTGCCGTCGCTTTGGCTGGGCGCACCTGCCCAGTGTCCGGCCGGCGGGTGGCTACGGCCAGTGGGCGGGGCCCGCGGAGTGATGTCACTTCTTCCGCGACCCCGCGCGGTGACGCCTCCCCGTGAGCCGCCCTCATCGCGTCACTGTTGGCCGTAGCCCCGCAGCCTGTCCTCCGCTTCCCTCAGCTGGCCGGCCGACAGGAGAGTAGGGGCGTGGCCCGGGATCGCGCTGGCCGTCAGCCAGAGGCGGGACATCCACTCCAGCTGTGCCGTGCGGTCGTACGCCTGGTCCAGAGTGTCTCCGTATGTGATGGTTCCATGGTTCTGGAGCAGGCATCCTGTGCGCTCCCTGAGGGCCCGGAGCATGTTCTCGGCCAACTCGTCGGAGCCGTACGGCGCATACCGGGCCACCCGAACCGGGCCGCCGAGGGCCGCCGCCATGTAGTGGATGGGCGGGAGCTCCGGGACGAGGGTGGAGACGGCGGTGGCGTGCACCGCGTGGGTGTGGACCACGGCTCCGGCGTACGTGGTGCGGTAGACGGCCAGGTGCATGGGCAGCTCGCTGGTCGGCGCGAGGTCGCCGAAGAGCTGGTTGCCGTCGAGGTCGACGCCGACCGCGTCCTCGGGCGTCAGTCGGTCGTACGGCATCCCGCTGGGGGTGACCAGGATCGTGCCGCCGACACGCACCGAGACATTGCCCGACGTGCCGACCACCAGGCCGTCCGTCACCGTTCTGCGGGCCGCCGCCACCAGCTCGCCCCACGCCCGCTCCATCGCGTCCTGCCGGCCTTTGCCCAGCTGCTCCGTCATGCCGTGATCCTGCCAGCCGCGGGCCGCGGCACCCTAGCGCGGAGCCCCTGCGTCCGTAAGGGAATGAATGGGCATACATCCCCCTCCACGCCGATTGGCCGGTGATCGACCGGCATTCAACGATCTTCCAGTAACCTCTGGGGGATTTGTCCCGCACGTCGCCATCCGGGGGGAAATATGGCTCGTGACCACCAACCGTCCCGTCGTCGCACCCGCGTCATCGCGGCCTCAGTGGCGACTCTGACCCTTGGGGGGACCGCCCTCGCCGAGATTCCGGTTTCGGCGGCGGGCAAGCCGAGGGGACACGACGTCTCGTCGCACCAGAAGAACGTCAACTGGCAGAAGGCGAAGAGCAAGGGCGCGCGCTTCGTCTACGTGAAGGCGACCGAGTCCCACACGTACCGCAACCCCTACTTCAAGCAGCAGTACAACGGCTCCCGCACCGCGGGCATCGTCCGCGGCGCGTACCACTTCGCCATGCCGAACAAGTCGTCGGGCAAGAAGCAGGCCGCGTACTTCATGAACCACGGCGGACGGTGGCGGGCCGACGGCTGGACGCTGCCGCCGGCGCTCGACATCGAGCACAATCCATACAGCTCACGGAAGTGCTACGGCGTCAGCAAGAGCGGCATGGTCAACTGGATCAAGTCCTTCAGCAACGAGGTGAAGCGCCAGACGGGGCGGCGCCCCGTGATCTACACGACCACCAAGTGGTGGAACAACTGCACGGGCGGCAGCCGCGCCTTCGGGGCGAATCACGCCCTGTGGCTCGCGCGCTGGTCGTCGACGTCGGGGACGCTGCCCAAGGGCTGGTCGTACTTGACCATCTGGCAGTACGACAACAGCGGCAGGCTGCCGGGTGATCAGAATCTCTTCAACGGCTCGATGAACCAGCTGAAGAGGTTTGCCCGAGGGTAGTCAGGCACCCTTGGAAGCCCGGATTCCGGGCCCCGCACCGCCCCTCCGGGCGACCTTCGTCAGGGCCGCGGCGGAACCGGAGCGGCGGTGCCCCGAATTGGGTCACCGCACGGCCCGGCCCAGTTCACTTTCCGTTCACCCAGGTTGCCTACGTTCCACTTGCCACTGACGTCCAACAGAAGCCTGGGTAAATGGAACACATCACGCTTCTCCTCGGGATCGTGATCGTTACCGCTCTCGTGTTCGACTTCACGAACGGTTTCCACGACACAGCCAACGCGATGGCTACCACCATCTCGACTGGCGCTCTCAAGCCCAAGACGGCGGTGGCCATGTCCGCCGTGCTGAATCTGGTCGGCGCTTTCCTGTCGGTCGAAGTCGCCAAGACGATCTCTGGCGGCATCGTCAACGAGGACGGACTGAAGACAGAGGTGATCTTCGCGGCCTTGGTCGGCGCGATCCTCTGGAATCTGCTGACGTGGCTGGTGGGCCTGCCCTCCAGCTCCTCCCACGCACTCTTCGGCGGCCTCATCGGCGCCGCTGTCATGTCGATGGGCTGGTCGTCGATCAACGGCGGCACCGTCGTCACCAAGATCCTGATCCCGGCCCTGGCCGCGCCTCTCGTGGCGGGTCTCGCCGCGATGGTGGCCACGCGCCTGACGTACCGGATCGGCCGCAACACCGACACCAGGGCCACGGCCAAGGGTTACCGCGCCGGACAGATCGCGTCCGCGGGCCTCGTCTCGCTGGCCCACGGCACGAACGACGCGCAGAAGACCATGGGCATCATCACGCTCGCCCTGGTCACCGGCGGCGTCCTGAACCCGGGCGCC
Source organism: Streptomyces rectiviolaceus (assembly GCF_039533825.1). Classification (NCBI taxonomy): domain Bacteria; kingdom Bacillati; phylum Actinomycetota; class Actinomycetes; order Kitasatosporales; family Streptomycetaceae; genus Streptomyces; species Streptomyces rectiviolaceus. Next base: position 24,786 of record NZ_BAAAUG010000085.1, on the reverse strand, counting down.
AACCCCCCGATGTGGGTCATCGTCTCGGCCGGTGTCGCCATCGCGCTCGGCACCTACCTCGGCGGCTGGCGCATCATCCGCACCATGGGCAAGGGCCTCACCGACCTCCAGCCGCAGCAGGGCTTCGCCGCCCAGACCAGCGCCGCGACGGTCATCCTGGCCTCCTCGCACATCGGCTTCTCGCTCTCCACCACGCAGTCCTGCTCCGGCGCCGTGATGGGCGCGGGCCTCGGCCGCAAGGGTGGTGTGGTCCGCTGGTCCACGGCGACCCGCATGTTCATCGCCTGGGGTCTGACCCTCCCGGCCGCCGGTCTGGTCGGCGCGGGGGCCGAGTTCCTCACCCAGCAGGGCCCCTGGGGCATCGCGGTGACCGCCGCGCTCCTGATCGGCGGCTCCGCCGTCATCTGGACGCTGTCCCGCCGCAACGCCGTCGACCACACGAACGTCGCCGACGACGAGATCGGCGGCTCCCCGGCCGACGAGCCCGCCGGTGTCGTGACCACCGCGATGGCCGCCGTCACGCCGCCGCCCACCGGGTCGGCCGTGACGACCTCGGACGTCGACCTCGTCAAGGCCACCATCCCGGCCCCGACCGGCACCGCGGCGGACCCCGCCCGGCCCGCCACGGTGTAAGGACAACTCAGCATGAACATCGACTGGGCAGCTCTCGGCTCCGTGTTCGGAGTCAGCCTCGCGGTGACGGTGGCCCTGGTGGGCCTGTTCACCCTCGGCATCGTCGGCCTCTCCAAGCGCGAGGCGGCAACGTCCGGCGCCTCATCCGCCGCGGGCGGCACCACCCCCGTGGCGGCACGCACGGGCGCGTACGTGTGCTTCGCGCTCTGCGCGGCGGCCGTGGCGTACGGGATCTATCTGATCGTCGCCTGACGACGGCCTCGGCCTCACAAGAGCCGGGCAGAACAGCCGGGTGGGACGCACCTCATGGGTGCGTCCCACCCGGCTTTTTCGTGTCCGCTCGCCCCGCCTTTCACACGTACGAGCGCATGCGATGCGGCGAAGTGACATATGGCATAATGACACCGAGCTGTCTGCTAGCGTCGGCTGCACATATCGCTCTCTGCCTTATGTCATTGATCAGCAGCCATCACGACAGCGAGGAGCCACCATGTCGAGGGATGTCGACCCGAGCCTGAATCGCCGCAGGCTTCGCATCGCACTCCGCAAGGCCCGCGAGGCCGCGGAGCAGTCACAGGGCCAAGCCGCCCAGGCCCTCGACTGGTCACTGTCCAAGATCATGAGGATCGAACAGGGCACGGTCAGCCTCTCCGTGACCGATCTGCGCGCTCTTCTCCAGCAGTACGGGGCGACGGAACCGAAACTCGTCGCGGAGCTGGAAGAAGCCGCCCGCGGCTCCAAGGGCCCAAGCTGGTGGGCCGCCTACCACGACATCATCGGGCAGCAGTTCAGTCAGTACCTGGGGTACGAGAGCGCCGCAGCGTCCTTTCGCACGTACAACCCCATCATCGTGCCCGGCCTTCTGCAGACGGACGAGTACGCGATGGCGCTCCTCGCCCCCCGCGTCGACGAGGCGCGGGCACGGAGGATCGTAGAGCTGCGGACAGCGCGCCAGGAGCGCGCCCTGGAGCGCGAGAACCCGCCGTTCACGTTCTTCGTCGTCGACGAGGCCGCGCTGCACCGGCAGATCGGCGGACCACGCGTGCAGCGCGCCCAGTTGCAGCGCCTCATCGACATCTCGACGCGCCCGAAGGTGTCCCTCCAGGTGCTGCCGTTCACGGCGGGCGCCCACTACTCCACCCTGAGCAGCTTCATCCTGCTCGGCTTCCTCGACGACGAGGACCTGCTGTACCTGGAAGCCCAGGGAAACCAGTCGATCCGTGACGACCACGAGCTGATCGTGCGTCACCAGGAGTGCTTCGAATCTCTCCGCGAGACCGCGTACGCCGGGGAGCAGGCCATCGACTTGATCAATCAGATCAGGGACGGCATTGACAGCAGCTGACCTCCCGGCCCCAAGGAGTCCGGGAGGAGCGAGGAGGCCTCAAGATGCCAGCCGCGTTGCGAGAGTGGTGGCAGGGGGTTCTCGCGGCCATCAGGCAGGCGCCGTGGCCGAGCGGTGGTTCGGGTGGTGCGCAAGGTGCCGGTGGGGCCTCCACCGGCAGCCCCGCAGGCTCGACCGCCGATGCCACCGGCAGCGCCGCTCTCGGACAGACACCGGCCGACGGCCCCTCCTACAACCAGCTCGTCCGCGAAGCGATGGCCGACCAGGACCGCACGGACCGGATGGACACGCTGGACCGCCATCGCACGGACGACAACGTCCGGATGTTCACGACCAGGGTCGTCTACTGCACCGGCTGCATACTCGTCCTGCTGCTGACGCTCACGGGAGTGCTCGTCGTCCTGGGCGCCGTCGGCATGACGGGCTTCTGGACGGTCGGCTCGGTGATCGCCGTCTTCTCGACCCCTGTGATCGCGCTGAGCCGCCAGCTCGCCAAGCTGATCTCGCAGACAGGGACTACGCCCGCGCTCAGCGACGACCGCCGCGCTGTGGTTCCCGCTCAGCGGCCCCAGCCCAAGGCCGACGATCCTGCCTGAACTCGGCGAATCCCCACCACAGGCCCATGGACACCGCGGCCACCGCGGCCGCGAGTGCCCAGACGGCCAGCCGCGCCGCCGTCCCCTCGACCAGAAGGGCGGCCGCCGCGCCGACCAGGGTGGCGGCCGCACCGAGCAGCACGCACCCCGCCACGACCACGACAACCCCGGATGCCTTCCGCTTCCCCCCGTGCACACCGTTCACCAGGTGCCGCACTTCGGCGAGATGATGCTCGGTCATCCTGTCCCCCCTCTCTCTCCCCCGTCGCCGACGAGAGCGTTCAGGAACGCCTGCCAACGCTCAACAGAGAAGACGACGCGCGGCCCCGACGGGTTCTGCGAATCACGGACGATCACCGCCTCCCGCACGAAGGCGACTTCGACGCAGTCTCCTTCGTCCCCGCTGTGGCTGCTCCTGCACCAGGACCGTCCGGACGAACTCCCATGGGACACGCCGACCTCCCCCTACCAGAGAGCCTGCGTCCCGCACGATAGCGCCGTGATCTTGGAGGGCCCACAGGTCCGCCGAGAACCGCCACACCACGTACCGACCCGGACCGAATCACTCCTGGACCGCTCTCCGGTTGTCGTGTTCCAGTCTAGGAAAGTTCAATTTCCAGGCCTAGGGATAAACCGGCCCCATGTGGGCCTCGGCACACTCTCCCGTCCCAGGTCAACGGCAAGTTGACGGGCGTTCGCGGGCGTGGTGGACTGCCGGAGCCATTACGGCGGCAGGAGAGGAAGCCGGTGCGAATCCGGCGCGGTCCCGCCACTGTCATCGAGGAGACGACCCCTCGGAAGCCAGGAACTCTCGCCGCCGGTCACGTCGAACCAGGGCGCGGACACCCTGAGTGAGGACATATCGCCATGCGCGGCCGCCCGTTGCCGGTCTCTGTGCCCCTGCCCGTCCAGGCCGGGCCCCTCGCTCTCCTCCACGTACCGGTCGGCTGAAGCCATGTGTGCCGATCGCGACTTCGCGTACGGCGCCGCCGCCGGCCTCCTCGGTGATCTGCTCCTCGGCGATCCTCGCCGCGGGCACCCGGTCGCCGCGTTCGGCCGGGCGGCGGGCGCTGTCGAGCGTGTGCTGTGGCGTGACCACCGCGGATGGGGCGCCCTGCATGCCGTGGTGTGTGCCGGGGGCGCGGCGGGTGCCGCCGTCCTGGTCTCTTCTCTTGTACGTGACTCACGCGCCGCGTCCGTCGCGCTGACCGCCGCCTCCACCTGGGCCGTGGTCGGCGGCACCTCCCTCGGACGTGAGGCGCGGGCCATCGGCGGTGCGCTCGCCGCCGGGGACGTCGAGGTGGCGCGGGAGCGGCTGCCGCATCTGTGCGGGCGGGATCCGCGGTCGCTGGACGCCGACGGCATCGCGCGTGCCGTGGTCGAGTCCGTCGCCGAGAACACCTCCGACGCTGTGGTCGGGGCGCTCGTGTGGGGCGCCGTCGGCGGGGTGCCGGGGCTCGTCGCCTTCCGGGCCGTCAACACGCTCGACGCCATGGTCGGACACAAGTCCGTGAAGTACCGGCGGTACGGGTGGGCTTCCGCGCGGCTCGACGATGTTCTGGGGTGGCCGGGCGCCCGGCTCACCGCGGTGCTCGCGGCTGCCGCCGGGGATGCTCCGAGGGGAGCCCTGCGGGCCTGGCGTGCGGACGCCGCCAAGCATCCGAGCCCCAACGCGGGGCCCGTCGAGGCCGCCTTCGCCGGGGCGTTGGGGGTAAGGCTCGGGGGGACCCTCTCGTACGGAGGCCGGGTGGAACACCGGCCTGTCCTGAACACGGGCGGGCGGGCCGTCGAAGTGGCGGACATCGAGCGGGCCGTGCGGTTGTCGCGACGGGTCGGGCTGCTGGCCCTGGGGGTCGCCGCAGCGGTGAGCACTATGCGGAAAGGCGGCGCCTCATGAGTGGTGGACTGCTCGTTGCCGGGACCACATCCGACGCGGGGAAGAGCGTCGTCACCGCCGGGATCTGCCGGTGGCTGGCCCGCAAGGGGGTCTCCGTCGCGCCCTTCAAGGCGCAGAACATGTCCCTCAACTCCTTTGTCACGCGCGAAGGTGCCGAGATCGGGCGGGCCCAGGCCATGCAGGCACAGGCCGCCAGGGTCGAGCCGAGCGCGCTGATGAACCCCGTGCTGCTCAAGCCGGGCAGTGACCGCAGCAGCCAGGTCGTCCTCATGGGCAAGCCCGTGGGCGAGATGACCGCGCGCGGCTACCACGGCGGACGGCAGGAAGCGCTGCTCTCCACCGTCGTGGGATGCCTGGAGGAGCTCCGGGGCAGCTATGACGCCGTGATCTGTGAAGGCGCGGGCAGTCCCGCCGAGATCAATCTGCGGCGTACGGACATCGTGAACATGGGGATCGCGCGGGCCGCCCGCTTCCCCGTCCTGGTCGTCGGCGACATCGACCGGGGTGGCGTCTTCGCCTCCTTCTTCGGTACGACCGCGCTGCTGAGCGCCCAGGACCAGGAGCTGGTCGCCGGGTATCTCGTCAACAAGTTCCGGGGCGACGTCTCGCTGCTCGAACCCGGGCTCGACATGCTTCTCGGGCTCACCGGGCGGCGTACGTTCGGTGTGCTGCCGTTCCAGCACGGCCTCGGCATCGACGAGGAGGACGGGCTTCGGGTGTCCCTGCGGGGTGCCGTCAGGGAGTCCGCCGTCGCTCCCCCGGTCGGTGATGACGTGCTGCGGGTCGCCGTCTGTGCCGTGCCTCTGATGTCGAACTTCACGGACGTGGACGCCCTGGCCGCCGAACCGGGCGTCGTCGTGCGGTTCGTGGACCGGGCCGATGAGCTCGTCGACGCCGATCTCGTGGTCGTACCGGGGACGCGCGGCACCGTCCGCGCTCTTGAGTGGCTGCGCGAGCGCGGTCTCGCGGACGCCATCGCGCGGCGCGCCGCCGAGGGGCGACCCGTGCTCGGGATCTGCGGCGGCTTCCAGCTGCTCGGCGAGCGTATCGAGGATGACGTCGAGTCGCGTGCGGGGACCGTGGACGGGCTCGGACTGCTGCCCGTGCGGGTGCGGTTCGCACGCGAGAAGACCCTCGCACGGCCGGTCGGCGAGGCGCTCGGCGAACCCGTCGAGGGGTACGAGATCCATCACGGCGTCGCCGAAGTCCTGGGCGGAGAGCCCTTCTTGGACGGCTGCCGCGTCGGCGAGGTGTGGGGCACGCACTGGCACGGCTCCCTGGAGAGCGACGCGTTCCGGCGCCGCTTCCTGACCGAGGTCGCCCGCGCCGCGGGGCGCCGCTTCGTGCCCGCGCCCGACACCAGCTTCGGCGCACTGCGCGAGGAGCAGCTCGACCTGCTCGGCGACCTGATCGAGGAACACGCGGACACGGACGCGCTGCTCGGTCTGATCGAGAACGGCCCCCCGTCCGGCCTCCCCTTCATCGCACCGGGGGCACCCTCATGACCGGCGGAGGGGGACGGGCGAGACCCGCTGTCCCCTGCCCCGCCCCGCATCACGTAATGGAGGCCTTGTGAGTACCCCCTATCCGTTCACCGCTCTCGTCGGGCAGGACGACCTGCGGCTCGCCCTGCTGCTCAACGCCGTCTCGCCCGCTGTCGGCGGCGTGCTCGTCCGCGGGGAGAAGGGGACCGCCAAGTCCACCGCCGTGCGGGCACTTTCCGCTCTGCTGCCGCAGGTTCCCGTCGTCGCAGGATGCCGCTTCTCCTGCGACCCGGCAGCCCCCGACCCCGCCTGCCCCGACGGCCCGCACGACGTCGGCGGGGCCTCCGTGCGGGACGCGCGGATGGTCGAGCTGCCCGTCGGAGCCTCCGAGGACCGTCTTGTCGGGGCGCTCGACATCGAGCGGGCGCTCTCCGAGGGCGTGAAGGCCTTCGAGCCGGGGCTGCTCGCCGACGCCCATCGCGGCATCCTCTACGTCGACGAAGTCAACCTGCTGCACGACCACTTGGTCGACCTGCTGCTCGACGCCGCCGCCATGGGCGCCTCGTACGTGGAGCGTGAGGGCGTGTCCGTGCGGCATGCCGCGCGGTTCCTGCTCGTGGGCACCATGAACCCCGAAGAGGGCGAGCTGCGCCCGCAGTTGCTCGACCGGTTCGGGCTCACCGTCGAGGTCGCCGCATCGCGCGAGACCGATCAGCGGGTCGAGGTCGTGCGGCGGCGGCTCGCGTACGACGACGACGCGGAGGGGTTCGCCGCGCGGTGGCACGACGACGAGTCCGCGCTGCGGGACCGGATCGTCGCCGCGCGCGCACTGCTTCCCCATGTGCGGCTCGGCGACGGGGCGTTGCGGCAGATCGCCGCCACCTGTGCGGCCTTCGAGGTCGACGGGATGCGGGCCGACATCGTGATGGCGCGTACCGCGACGGCCCTGGCCGCCTGGGCGGGCCGCGGCGACGTACTCGCCGAGGATGTGCGCCAGGCCGCTCTCCTCGCGCTTCCGCACCGGCGCCGGCGCAATCCCTTCGACGCTCCGGGGCTCGACGAGGACAAGCTCGACGACACGTTGGAGCAGGCCGACGACGGTGAGGGCGAGGGGGACGACGATCCCGAGCCCGACGGCGACGGTCCCGGTGGGGGCGGGCAGCCGCCTCAGGACGGGCCCGATACGCCTGACGTCCCTGGCGCACGTGACGGTCATGACGCACCCGCCGCCGACGGCGAGAGCGGCCAGGACGACGACTCCTCCCCCGCTGAGGCCCCCGCACAGGCCCCCGCCGCCGGTGGCGGTGAGCAGCGGGCCGTGGGTGCCTCCGAGCCTTTCCGTACGAAGATGCTGAGCGTGCCCGGCCTCGGTGAGGGCGCCGCGGGGCGGCGTTCCCGTGCGCGGACCGAGCACGGGCGGACCACCGGGGCCCGGCGGCCCAGGGGGGCGCTGACCAAGCTGCACCTGGCGGCCACCGTGCAAGCGGCGGCCCCGCATCAGCGGGCGCGCGGGCGCTCGGGGCGTGGCCTTGTCGTGCGGCGGGACGATCTGCGGCAGGCGACTCGGGAGGGGCGTGAGGGCAACCTCGTGCTCTTCGTCGTGGATGCCTCCGGGTCCATGGCGGCGCGGCAGCGGATGAGCGCCGTGAAGGGAGCGGTGCTCTCGCTGCTGCTCGATGCCTATCAGCGGCGGGACAAGGTCGGACTCGTCACCTTCCGGGGGTCCGATGCCGAGGTGGCGCTGCCGCCCACCTCTTCCGTCGACGCGGCCGCCGCTCGCCTCGAGACGCTGCCCACGGGCGGGCGTACGCCCGTCGCGGCCGGGTTGCTCAAGGCGCACGACGTGCTGCGGGTGGAGCGGCTGCGGGATCCGGCACGGCGTCCCCTGGTCGTGGTCGTGACGGACGGCCGGGCCACGGGGGGCGTGGATCCGGTGGCCCGGGCGGGGCGTGCCGCGCGCCTGTTCGGGGCCGCCGGGGTCGCATCCGTGGTCGTCGACTGCGAGTCGGGGCACATCCGGCTCGGGCTCGCGGGGCAGCTGGCGGGCGAACTCGGCGGGACCGCCGTGACGCTCGACGAACTGCGGGCGGAGTCCATCGCGGGGCTCGTCAAGGACGTACAGGGAACTCAGATGAGGAGCGTGGCCTGATGCCCCAAGGGCAGCCGAACGTGGTGCCGGACGACGGGCTCACCACGCGTCAGCGGCGCAACCGTCCGCTGGTGATGGTGCACACCGGGATCGGCAAGGGAAAGTCCACCGCCGCTTTCGGGCTCGCGCTGCGGGCGTGGAATCAAGGGTGGTCCATCGGGGTCTTCCAGTTCGTGAAGTCGGCGAAGTGGAAGGTCGGCGAGGAGAACGCCCTGAAGGTGCTCGGTGCGAGCGGCGAGGGCGGATCCGTCGACTGGCACAAGATGGGTGAGGGCTGGTCGTGGATCCAGCGCGCGCCCGCCGATGGCGAGTTGAGCAATGAGGAGAAGGCCCGCGAGGGGTGGGAGCAGGTCAAGCGCGACCTCGCCGCCGAGACGTACCAGCTGTACGTCCTCGACGAGTTCGCCTACCCCATGCACTGGGGCTGGATCGACACGGACGAGGTGATCGAGGTTCTGCGGAACCGTCCCGGCCATCAGCATGTCGTGATCACCGGGCGCAACGCGTCCGACGCGTTGGTCGAGTTCGCCGATCTCGTCACCGACATGTCCAAGGTCAAGCATCCGATGGACGCCGGTCAGAAGGGCCAGAGGGGCATCGAGTGGTAGCTCGCCTCGTCGTTGCCGCGCCGTCTTCCGGGTGCGGCAAGACGACCGTGGCCACGGGTCTCATGGCCGCGTTCTCGGAGGCCGGGCTCGCGGTGTCCCCGCACAAGGTGGGCCCCGACTACATCGACCCCGGGTATCACGCGCTGGCCACGGGGCGCCCCGGGCGCAATCTCGACGCGTATCTGTGCGGGCCCGGGATGGTGGCGCCCTTGTTCAACCATGGGGCCCGCGGATGCGATCTCGCCGTGGTCGAGGGCGTCATGGGGATGTACGACGGCGCCTCCGGGCAGGGTGAGCTCGCTTCCACCGCGCATGTGTCCAAGCTGCTCCGGGCGCCCGTGGTTCTGGTCGTCGACGCGTCATCCCAGTCTCGCTCCGTCGCCGCGCTGGTGCACGGGTTCGCGTCCTGGGACCCGGAGGTGCGGATCGGGGGCGTGATCCTCAACAAGGTGGGGTCCGCTCGCCACGAGGAGCTGCTGCGGGACGCCCTGGACGAATCCGGGGTGCCCGTACTGGGCGCGCTGGGGCGGGTGCCGCAGGTCCGGGCGCCCTCGCGGCATCTGGGGCTGGTCCCGGTGCCCGAGCGGCAGGCCGAGGCCGTCGATTCGGTGGCCGCGCTGGCCTCCCGAGTACGGGAGGGCTGCGACCTCGACGCGATCCTCGCGTTGGCGCGCAGTGCGCCCGCGATGACCGGTGAGACGTGGGATCCGGGTGCGGAAGGCGCGCAAGCTCCAAGGGCCAGTCGGCCCGTCGTGGCCGTCGCCGGTGGGGCCGCGTTCTCCTTCTCCTACGCCGAACACACCGAGCTGCTCACCGCCGCGGGCGCCGACGTCGTCACCTTCGATCCGCTGCACGACGAGGAACTGCCGCCCGGCACCGCGGGACTGATCATCGGGGGCGGGTTCCCCGAGGTGTACGCGCCCGAGCTCTCCGCCAACGAGCCGCTGCGCAAGGCCGTCGCCGAGCTGGCGCTGAGCGGGGCGCCCGTCGCCGCCGAATGCGCCGGACTGCTCTACCTGACCCGGGAGTTGGACGGAAAGCCGATGTGCGGCGTGCTCGACGCCCACTCCCGCATGTCCGAGCGGCTCACCCTCGGGTATCGCGAGGCCGTCGCCGTGTCCGAGAGCCCGCTCGCGGCGGTCGGGACCCGGATGCGCGGGCACGAGTTCCACCGCACCGTCGTCGAACCGGGCGCCGGGGCGGCTCCCGCCTGGGGTCTGCACTCCCCTGAGCGGCGCGTCGAAGGCTTCGTACAGCAGGGTGTGCACGCGAGTTATCTGCACACGCACTGGGCCGCCGAACCGGGTGTCGCTCGTCGGTTCGTGGAGAGGTGCGGGGGATGAGCGACGGGCTGGTGGGGGTCGGGCCGGTGGAGGCCGGGCCGCGGGACGGGGCATGGTGACCCCGGTCCGCGCCGTGGCCTCACTCCGCGATGCCCACCACCAGCCAGATGAACGCGGCCCCCGCCACCGTGCACAGCAGCGTCGAGCGCGCCGGATGCTCGTGGTGCGCCTCCGGCAGGATCTCCGCGGCGGCCAGATAGAGCAGCGCGCCGCCGAAGAAGCCGAGATATCCGCCGAGCAGTTGCTCCGGAATGGTGAACAGGAGCGTCGACGCGGCGCCCGCCACCGGGGCCACCGCGTCCGCGAAGAGCATCGCGAGGGCCTTGCGGCGGGCGTTCCCGTACAGACTGGTGAGCGTGTACGTGTTGAAGCCGTCCGCGAAGTCATGGGCGATCACCGCGACGGCCACCGCCACGCCCATGCCGCCGCCCACCTGGAAGGCCGCGCCGATGGCGATGCCGTCCATGGCGCTGTGGCCGACCATCGCGGCGGCGGCCGTGAGGCCCACCTGCGGGACCCGGCCGTTCGCGTGCTCCTCCGCCCCGTGGGCCGCCTGACGGCCTGCGAGGAGGTGCTCCACCAAGTGCGCGACGAGGAAGCCCGCGACGAACAGGAGCAGCGCCGCCGGTACCCCGAAGACCGGGCCGCCCGTGGCGTCCAGCGCCTCCGGCAGCAGGTCGAGGCCGACCACGCCGAGCATCAGACCGCCCGCGAGCCCCAGGACGAGGTGGCGCCGGTCAGTGACCCGCTGGGCCGTCCAGCCGCCCACCAGGGTCATCACAAAGGCGCCGAGCGCCACGAACACCGCCATGCGCCCTTGCTAGCCGATCGACCCCCCGCCCCGCACATCCACATGCATCTGTGACCCGGACACCGACCCTTCTTCACTCGTACGAGAGGAACCCCAAGCCCATGGCCGACACGCACGCGGGGGGCGCCGACTTCGCGGGGGGCGCCGACTTCGCGGGGGGCGCCGACTTCGTGGTGGGCGTCGGTGCCGGCAGCGGGGTGCGCACCGAAGAAGTCCTCGGGCTCGTCGAGGGCACGCTCCGGGACGCGGGGATATCCCCCGCCTCTGTCGCCGCGCTGGCGACCGTCGACACGAAGGCCGCGGAGCGCGGCATCGTCGAGGCGGCGGCGCAGCTCGCGGTGCCGGTCGTGACGTACCCGGCCGACGAGTTGGCCGGTGTCGAGGTGCCGAACCCCTCCGCCGCGCCGCTCGCCGCCGTCGGTACGCCCTCCGTGGCGGAGGCCGCCGCTCTGCACGGCGGCGGTGAACTCCTCGTGCCCAAAAGGAAGTCGGCGCCCGAAGGCCGTGCGTCCATGGCGACCTGCGCGGTCGTGCGCCGCCCGTACGATGCGCCGCGCGTGTCCCCACCTCATCCGAACGGAACAGGCCAAGCAATCAAGGAGTCCCCGTGACCACGCCGCCCGCACTGCTCATCGCCGGCCACGGCACCCGGGACGAGGCCGGGGCGGCCGCCTTCCGGGACTTCGTGCAGGAGCTCGCCCGCCGCAACCCCGGACTCCCGGTCGCCGGCGGCTTCATCGAACCGTCGCCGCCACCACTGGGCGACGCGGTCAGCGACCTCGTCGGGCAGGGCGCGAAACGCTTCGCGGCCGTCCCGCTGACGCTGGTGCCGACCGAGCGCACCAAAGGCGACGTCCCCGCGGCGCTCGCCCGCGAGAAGGAGCGCCACCCCGGCATCTCGTACACCTGCGGGCGCCCCCTCGGCCCGCACCCCTCGCTCCTGAAGGTCCTCGGCCGCCGCCTGGACGAGGCGCTCGGCGGCACGGCCCGCACGCCCCAGGACCGCGCGGACGTCACGGTCCTGCTCGTGGGCCCCGGTGCGGCCGACCCGGACGCCAACGCCGAGGTCCACAGGGCGGCGCGGCTGCTGTGGGAGGGGCGGGGTTACGCGGGTGTGGAGACGGCGTTCGTGTCGCTCGCGGCGCCGGACGTGCCGTCGGGCCTGGACCGCTGCGTGCTCCTGGGCGCGCAGCGGATCGTCGTCCTGCCGTACTTCCTGTTCACCGGCGTCCTGCCGGAGCGGGTCCTCCAGCAGACGGAGGGCTGGGCGGCGGCGCACCCCGAGATCGAGGTGCTCCCGGCGGATGTGATCGGCCCCGAGGAGGAGCTGCTCGACCTCGTCATGGAGCGCTACCGGGAGGCGGCGGCCGACGATTCGCGGCACCACCACGGAGACGACCACGAACACCACCACGAACACGACCATGGACACCTTGACCACGACGGCACGCATGCGCACTCACACTGACCACGGCGGCGGACCGGACCTGCGCCATCACGGGGATGCCGAGGTCCGCGGCGCCGTCGGCCTCACCGACCTCGCGGTGAACGTCCGCGCGAACACCCCGCCCGCCTGGCTGAAGCAACACCTCGCCGCCTCGCTCGACGGCCTGGCCGCCTATCCGGACGGCCGGGCGGCGCGGGCGGCGGTGGCGGCGCGGCACGGCGTGACGCCTGACCGGGTGCTGCTCACGTCGGGGGCGGCGGAGGCGTTCGTGCTCCTCGCGCGCGCCCTGAAGGTCCGTCAGCCTGTGGTGGTACACCCGCAGTTCACCGAGCCGGAGGCGGCGCTGCGGGACGCGGGGCACGCGGTGGGGCGGGTGCTGCTGCGGGAGGAGGACGGTTTCCGTCTGGCGGGGACGACCGTCCCGGAGGGCGCCGACCTGGTGGTGATCGGCAACCCGACGAATCCGACGTCGGTTCTCCACCCGGCCGCCTCGATCGCCGAACTCGCCCGTCCTGGGCGGGTGTTGGTCGTGGACGAGGCGTTCATGGACGCGGTGCCGGGCGAGCGGGAGGCGCTGGCGGGCCGTACGGACGTACCGGGGCTCGTGGTGCTGCGGAGCCTGACCAAGACCTGGGGCCTTGCGGGGCTGCGGATCGGGTACGTCCTGTCCGACCCGGAGACGATCGAGACGCTGGCCGCGGCGCAGCCCTTGTGGCCGGTGTCTTCGCCCGCCCTCGCGGCGGCAGAGGCGTGCGTGGCGCCTGCGGCGCTGGCCGAGGCGTCGGCGGCGGCCCTGGAGATCGCCGCCGACCGGGCCCATCTCCTGGAGGGGCTACGGGAGTTCGCCGCCTTCGGGGTACGCGCCGTCGAGCCCGCGGAGGGGCCCTTCATCCTGCTCCGGGCTCCGGGGGCCCATGCCCTGCGTGAACGCTTGCGGGACCGGGGGTTCGCCTTGCGGCGGGGGGATACGTTTCCGGCACTGGGGGCTGAGTGGCTTCGGGTGGCGGTGCGGGATCGGGGGACGACGGATCGGCTTCTGGGGGCGTTGAGGGCGGCGATGGCGGGCTGAAGCCTTGGTTGCCGTCATCACCGGCTTCGCCGAGTTCGTCCTCAAACGCCGGACGGGCTGAAAGA
>NZ_BAAAUG010000085.1:0-11329 GCF_039533825.1 Streptomyces rectiviolaceus | reverse complement strand
AAATTCAGCCCGGCCGGCGTTTGAGGCCATCTTTTCGACCGCCCGAACCTCAGTCCCTCCGAAGCCGTCGGGCCAGCACCACAGCCCCGCCCCCCGCGGCGAGCAGCAGAGCACCGCCGCCCAGCAGGTACGGCGTGGACGAGTTCCCCCCGGTCTCCGCGAGGTTCGCCTCGGCGGGCTTCTGCGGCTTCGCCGCGACCGGCTTCTCCCCCGCGCCCCCCTGCGGCTTCACCGGCGGAGCCGAAGGCTTCGCGGACGCCGCAGGCGCCTCGCACGACGCTCCCGCGAGCGTCACCGTCCCCTCCACCTCCGCGACATTCAGCTTCAGGGGATTCACGGACACCTTCAGTTCAAGAGCGGACGCCGCCGCCGTACGCGACGTCGTGTGCGTCTTCGACAGGTCGAGCCGCACCTCGCCGACCCCCGGCACCGTCACCTGCGTCGGGCCTCCCGCCGACAGCGTGACCTTCTTGCCAAGGACGGTCACCCCGCCCAGCAGATTCGCCTCGGCGACAGGACGCTCGCCCGCCGCGCAAACCGCCTTGGACGTGACCTGCTCGACCTCGATCAGGGACAGCAGCGGCAGGCCCGGCACATGCACCTTGGCCCGCGCGATGTTGCTGTACCCCTCCGCCTTCCTGTCATCGACGGTCGCCTTCGCGGTGGCGACGTCCGCCCGCAGCACGCTGAACGGCTGCCCGCCGTCGACGCCGTCCAGCTTGGCGGTGAGCGCGGTCTTTCCGGCACTGGCCGGCGCCTGTACTTCGTTGAGCGAGACCCTGAGCGGGACGTTCAGGGTCTTGTTGAGCAGGGACACGTCGAGCCCGGTGCGCAGCACGACGGCGTTCGCGTGGCCCTTGTCGCCGCCCGTCGCCGAGGCGGGTCCCGCGGTGGCGAGCGCCGCGGGACCCGCGACGAGGACCGTGGCGGTGGCGATCACGCCGAGGCGGCGTGCGGGCAGGCGGAAGGCATTGCTGTTCAAGGTGGTGGAACCCCCACAAGAGTTACGGAGCTGCCGGAAGCGTCGCGCTTCGCTGGATGGGGACATCGCTTGAGCGCGACACCGGCAACATCGACAGGGGGAATCTTTACGCACTGAGAGTGAATAGCCAGCGACCGAGCGTGAGTTCACTCCAACGGGAGGTTTCCGCCCCTGTTTTCGAATCTTCCGGCACGGACGTTCCCCCCAGCCCCCCGAGCAACTCCCTGGCTCGAACACATCGGTTGACGCCCGGCCCGTGGCCGAATGGTGTGCAACGAATCTGGGGCCTCGCGCGTAACGCTCCGTCAACATGAGTCACTTGGGGCGACCGCAGCGTACGTGGCGTCGAGGCATGAGAGTGGACTCGGCGGAGCCGACGGGCTACCCCACCACCCTCCCGTTCAGCACCACCCTCCGCGGATTCCCCAGCACGCCCACGTCCTCCCGGGGATCGCCCCCGTAGACCACCAGATCCGCCGGCGCCCCTTCCACCAGGCCGGGCCGCCCCAGCCAGTCCCGCGCTCCCCACGTTGTCGCCGACAAGGCGTCCACCGCCGGGATCCCGGCGAGCCTCAACTCGGCGACCTCCGCGGCGACAAGACCATGGGCCAGCGAACCTCCCGCGTCCGTGCCCGCGAACACCGGCACTCCCGCGTCGTACGCGGCCCGCACCGTGTCGTAGCGCCGCTCGTACAGCCGCCGCATGTGCCGCGACCACTTCGGGAACTTCGACTCGCCGCCGTCGGCCAGCTGCGGGAACGTCGCAATGTTCACCAGCGTCGGGACGATCGCGACGCCCCGCTCGGCGAAGAGCGGGATGGTCTCCTCGGTCAGGCCCGTGGCGTGCTCGATGCAGTCGATGCCCGCCTCCACCAGGTCCCGCAGGGAATCCTCGGCGAAGCAGTGCGCCGTCACGCGCGCGCCCAGACGGTGCGCCTCGGCGATCGCCGCCTCCACCTCGGCCCGTGGCCAACACGCCGTCAGGTCTCCCGCGTCGCGGTCGATCCAGTCGCCGACGAGCTTGACCCAGCCGTCGCCGCGCCTCGCTTCCTGGGCGACGTACGCGACGAGGTCGGAAGGCTCGATCTCATGGGCGTAGTTGCGGATGTAGCGGCGCGTGCGCGCGATGTGGCGGCCCGCCCGGATGATCTTCGGGAGGTCCTCGCGGTCGTCGATCCAGCGCGTGTCGGACGGGGAGCCCGCGTCGCGGATGAGGAGGGCGCCGATCTCGCGGTCGGTCAGCGCCTGCTTCTCGGCCGTGGCCGCGTCCACAGGGCCGTGCGCGTCCAGGCCCACGTGGCAGTGCGCGTCGACCAGGCCGGGGAGCGTCCAGCCGTCGATCGTGACGTCCGGCGCCGCCGAGGGGCGGTCGTACGTCACCCTGCCCCCGACCACCCACAACTCGTCCCGGACCTCGTCCGGGCCGACGAGCACCCGCCCCTTCACGTGCAGCACCGTGTGATCGCTCATGTACAGCAGCTTAGGAGCCTGTCGGTACGCTCGGTCCGGCAGCCCGAACGAACTCGTGAGCGAAGTGAGCAGCGAAGTGAGCAGCACCGTGACGACGCATCCATTCCTTGACCTGGCCCCCTTGAGCGCCCAGCACTTCGCCTCCATCGAGGAGCGCGTCGCCGGGCTGCTCTCCACCTCGCAGGACGTCGTGATCATGCAGGGTGAGGCGCTGCTTCCCCTGGAGGGCTGCATCCGGGGTGCGGCGCGGCCGGGCACGACCGCGCTGAACGTCATCACCGGTCCGTACGGGCAGACCTTCGGGAACTGGCTGCGGGACTGCGGGGCGACGGTCGTCGACCTCGCCGTCCCCTTCCACACCGCCGTGACCGCCGAGCAGGTCCGCGAGGCGCTCGCCGCGCACCCCGAGATCGACTTCGTCTCGCTCGTCCATGCCGAGGCCGCGACGGGCAACACCAATCCCGTCGCCGAGATCGGTGAGGTCGTACGCGAGCACGGCGCCCTCTTCATGCTCGACGCCGTCGCGTCGGTGGCCGCGGAGCCGCTGCTTCCGGACGCGTGGGGCGTGGATCTGTGCGTGATCGGCGCGCAGAAGGCGATGGGCGGCCCCGCGGGTGTCTCGGCCGTCTCAGTGAGCGAGCGGGCCTGGACGCGCCTCGCCGCCAACCCGCAGGCGCCGCGCCGCTCCTACCTCTCCCTCCTGGACTGGAAGGAGCGCTGGATCGACGGCGGCCGCAAGGCGCTGCTTCACGCCCCGGCCCAGCTGGAGATGCTCGCCCTGGAGGCGTGCGTGGAGCGCATCGAGGCGGAGGGGCTCGACGCGCTGATGGCACGCCACGCCACTGCCGCGGCGGCCACCCGCGCGGGGGCGATCGCCCTGGGCGGTGGCCTCTCGCCGTACGTCCATGAGGCGCGGGACGCCGCTCCGGTCGCCACGACCCTGCGCGCCCCGGAGGGCGTCGACGCCTCGATGCTCGTCGCCAAGGCGCTCGCCGCGGACCCGGTGCTTCCGCTGGTCGCCGGTGGCGGCGCCCTTGCCACGGAGATGATCCGGGTGAACCACTACGGCCCGGACGCGACCAGCGGCGTCGTGCACGCCTCGCTCGCCGCCCTGGGTGCCGCGATGGGCGAGTCCGGCCTCGCGGTCGACCTCGAAGCGGCCCGACGCGCGGTGACAGCCACCTGGCAGTAGGCGCCTGCCCCTGGCCCGCGCCTCGGCCCGCCCCAAGCTCACAGCGAACAGCGGCCGTCCGAAGCGGCCGGCGTGGCAGCGTGACCGCCATGCCAACGCTTCCGGACGGCCGTCCTGTCCCCGACCCGACAGCGGGCGAGCCCGCGATGCTGGCGGACTGGCTCGATTTCCATCGCGGAACCCTCGCGGTCAAATGCTCCGGGCTCGATGACGCACAGACCCGTATCGCCTCGGTCCCGTCCTCGTCGCTGACCCTGCTCGGCCTCGTGCAGCACCTGGCCGAGGTGGAGCGGAACTGGTTCCAGCGGGTGCTCGCCGGGTGGGACGTGCCGCCGGTGTACGAGGATTCGGCGGGCTTCGCCCTGGACCCGGAGCGGACGTGTGACCAGGCCCTTGCCGTGTGGCGGCGTGAGGTGGCGGTGAGCCGGGAGCTCTGCGCGGGACGTTCGCCGGACGAGGTCGGACGGCTGAGCGAGCGGGAGGCCGCGGTGACGGGGAGCGCCGAGGTCAGTCTGCGCTGGATCCTGGTCCACCTCATCGAGGAGTACGCGCGACACAACGGTCACGCCGATCTCCTCAGGGAGGGAATCGACGGCGCGACGGGTCCTTAAATCCTCTACGTAAATTCACGGACGCATTCCCGCCGCTTCTTTATCCACTTTATGAGCGCAGCTTCCCGTATTCTTCTGCCCGCTTTCCGGAGACCTAAACACTAAGATTTCGACAGGACCAAGTCTCATAATTCGGACACGCTTCGAGGGAGTTACGGTTCTGTGACGTACTCCACATCGCGCCCGGTATGTTCTCTATGACCCCATCAAATCAGGCCAAACCCCTGGGGATTCCTGCGGGCGCGCACCCCCGCGTGATAACACAAGACGCGCTCTGACGTAACCCCTCCCGGCGATGCAATTAAAGAAATTGCTCGGTAAATTCAATACGCATGACCGCTGCACAAGCCGATCTACCGACCGACCTGCAAGCGAATTCCCTGGAAATGCCCGAGGGGTTGCGCATCGACACCCCCGACGTCGCCGACGGCGCCGCAATCTGGCGGATCGCCCGCGACTCGAAGGTGTTGGACCTCAACTCCTCGTACAGCTACCTGCTGTGGTGTCGCGACTTCGCGGCGACCTCCGTGGTGGCCAGGGACGCCAACGGTGAGCCCGCGGGGTTCATCACCGGCTACATCCGGCCCGAGCGGCCGCGCACCCTGGTGGTCTGGCAGGTGGCCGTCGACCAGGCGCACCGAGGCCGCGGCCTCGCCGGCGCGCTGCTCGACGGTCTTACCGCCAAGGTCGCCGCCGACCGGGAGCTGGTCTCGGTCGAGACGACCATCACGCCGGACAACACCCCGTCCGAGCGGCTCTTCACCTCGTACGCACAGCGCCACGGCGCGTCGGTCGAGCGCACCGTGCTCTTCGACGCGGGGCTGTTCCCCGACGAGGGGCACCTGCCCGAGGTCCTGTTCCTCATAGAGCCGATCACCGAGACCGGGAAAGCCGCGCAGATCGAGCCGGTCGAGCCAGTCGGCTGAGTTCCGCCCTTCCCCCCATGAACCACCCGTCACCCCCCACCTCCCAAGACTTTCCATCTCCCAGGAGATCTGCTGTGACCATCACCCAGCCCGACCTGAGCGTCTTCGAGACCCTGGAGTCGGAGGTGCGCAGCTACTGCCGCGGTTGGCCCACCATCTTCGACCGTGCGCAGGGCAGCCGCATGTTCGACGAGGACGGCCACTCGTACCTCGACTTCTTCGCCGGGGCCGGCTCGCTCAACTACGGCCACAACAACCCCGTCCTCAAACGCGCCCTGATCGACTACCTGGAGCGCGACAGCGTCGTCCACGGCCTCGACATGTCGACGACCGCGAAGCGCGCGTTCCTCGAGTCGTTCCAGAACATCATCCTGCGCCCGCGTGACCTGCCGTACAAGGTCATGTTCCCGGGCCCGACGGGCACCAACGCCGTCGAGTCCGCGCTGAAGCTGGCCCGCAAGGTCAAGGGCCGCGAGTCGATCGTGTCGTTCACGAACGCCTTCCACGGCATGTCGCTCGGCTCCCTCGCGGTGACCGGCAACGCCTTCAAGCGCGCCGGCGCCGGCATCCCGCTGGTGCACGGCACGCCGATGCCCTTCGACCGCTACCTCGAGGGCACGACCCCCGACTTCGTCTGGTTCGAGCGTTTGCTCGAGGACCAGGGTTCCGGCCTGAACCAGCCTGCCGCCGTGATCGTCGAGACGGTGCAGGGCGAGGGCGGCATCAACGTCGCCCGCGCCGAGTGGCTCCGCAAGCTCGCCGAGGTGTGCGAGCGCTGGGACATGCTCCTGATCGTCGACGACATCCAGATGGGCTGCGGCCGCACCGGCGCGTTCTTCTCCTTCGAGGAGGCGGGCATCACGCCGGACATCGTGACGGTGTCCAAGTCCATCAGCGGCTACGGCCTGCCGATGGCGCTGACCCTGTTCAAGCCCGAGCTGGACATCTGGGAGCCGGGCGAGCACAACGGCACCTTCCGCGGCAACAACCCGGCGTTCGTCACGGCCGCCGCCGCCCTGGAGACCTACTGGTCCGACGGCCCGGCCATGGAGAAGCAGACCCGCGCCCGCGGCGAGCAGGTCGAGGAGGCGTTCAAGGCGATCGTCGACGAGAACCCGGGCGCCATCAAGGAGTACCGCGGCCGCGGCCTGGTCTGGGGCATGGAGTTCCTGGACAAGGCGCGCGCGAGCGCCATCGCCAAGCGGGCCTTCGAGCTCGGCCTGCTCATCGAGACCTCCGGCCCCGAGAGCGAGGTCGTCAAGCTCCTTCCGGCGCTGACGATCACCGCCGACGAGCTGGACGAAGGGCTTCGCACGCTCGCCCGTGCGGTGCGCGAGACCGCCTGATCGGTGCGGGACGTCGCAGGGGCGGTGCATCCGCACCGCCCCTGCGGCTCTCGGGCCGCGTCTTCACCCCCGTAAGAGAAAAGGAACCAAGTCACCGTGATCGTCCGTTCGTTCAAGGACATTGAAGGCACCGACCGGCACGTGAAGGCCGCTTCGGGCACCTGGGAGAGCAAGCGCATCGTCCTCGCCAAGGAGCGGGTGGGCTTCTCGGTCCACGAGACCATCCTGTACGCGGGTACGGAGACGTCGATGTGGTACGCCAACCACATCGAGGCCGTCGTGTGCACCAAGGGTGAGGCCGAGCTGACCGACGACACGACCGGCAAGAAGTACACGATCACGCCGGGGACCATGTACCTGCTCGACGGGCACGAGAAGCACACGATGCGGATCAAGGAGGACTTCCACTGCATCTGTGTCTTCAACCCGCCCGTCACGGGTCGTGAGGACCACGACGAGAACGGCGTGTACCCGCTGCTCACGGAGCCGGAGCCGGAACCGGCCTGAGTGCCGGAGTCGGCCCGAGTGCCGGATCCGGCTTGAGCCCGGCACCGCGCCGCAGGGCTTAAGCAGCCCCTGAATCTCCCCCGCCGCCCTCTTCCTCTGGGCGGCGGGGGTGTACATCCCGGAAAGGGCCGTACGAGAGGAGAGGCAGGCAACACCATGACCACCGCACCCGAACGCACCGCCGATCTGTACCCGACCCGAGGCACCGAAGAGGTCCTCATCGAGCGCAAGGACCCCGTCGTGTGGTCCGAGCCGGGTACGCCGGGGCCGATCGCGGCCGACGAACTGGCGGGGTTCGAACGGGACGGTTTCCTGGCGATCGACCAGCTCATCACCCCGGACGAGGTGAGCGTCTACCACGCCGAGCTCGAGCGGTTGATCGATGACCCCGCGATGCGGGCGAACGAGCGCTCCATCGTGGAGCCGCGTTCCCAGGAGATTCGCACCATCTTTGAGGTGCACAAGTTGAGCGAGCTTTTCGCGAAGCTCGCCGCCGATCCGCGGGTGGTGGGTCGGGCCCGGCAGATCCTGGGTTCCGACGTGTACGTCCACCAGTCCCGGATCAACGTGAAGCCCGGTTTCGGTGCCTCGGGGTTCTACTGGCACTCGGACTTCGAGACCTGGCACGCCGAGGACGGCCTCGCGAACATGCGGACCGTCTCCGTCTCCATCGCGCTCACCAAGAATCACGACACCAACGGCGGCCTCATGATCATGCCGGGGTCGCACAAGACGTTCCTCGGATGCGCGGGCGCCACACCGAAGGACAACTACAAGCGGTCCCTGCAGATGCAGGACGCGGGCATCCCCTCGGACGAGACGCTGACCAGCCTCGCCTCGGACTACGGCATCCGGCTCTTCACCGGTGAGGCGGGCTCCGCGACCTGGTTCGACTGCAATGCCATGCACGGTTCGGGGGACAACATCACGCCGTTCCCGCGCAGCAACGTCTTCATCGTGTTCAACAGTGTGGAGAACACGGCGGTGGAGCCGTTCGCGGCGCCGATCCGGCGGCCGGATTACATTGGGGCTCGGGACTTCACTCCGGTGAAGTAAGCAGTCTCGTACGAGAGTTGGCCCGGCACCTGGGGGTGCCGGGCCGAACTTGTCTCGCTCTGCTGTGGTTGCTCTGTGCTTGCTGGGTGCGTGCTGTGTGCTTGCTCTGTGCTTACAGCGCCGGGTAGTCCGTGTAGCCCTTCTCCGTGCCGCCGTAGAACGTCGACGTGTCAGGCGTGTTGTACGGGCCTTCGGCCTTGAGGCGGGCCGGCAGGTCGGGGTTGGCCAGGAACAGTGCGCCGTACGCGACGATGTCCGCGGTGCCGTCCTCGACGAGGGCGAGCGCGTCGGGTCCGGTGGGGCCCTCGGTCGCGGGGTTCAGGATGAAGGGTCCGTTGAAGCTCCCGCGCAGGGTGGTCACCAGGTCGCGGATCGGGCCCACCTCCATGACGTGCAGGTACGCCAGGTCCAGGGCGCTCACCTCCTTCACCAGCAGGGTGTACGTCGCCTCGAGCTCGGCCTCGGGCTCGGAGATGTCGTTGAAGGGGTTGGCGGGCGAGAGGCGCAGGCCGGTGCGGGCGGCGCCGATCTCGGCGGAGACCGCCCTTGCGGTCTCGACCGCGAAGCGGATGCGGTTCTCCGGGGTGCCACCCCATTCGTCGGTGCGCCGGTTGGAGCCAGGGGCCAGGAACTGGTGGATCAAGTAACCGTTGGCTCCGTGGAGTTCGACCCCGTCGAAGCCCGCGTCGATCGCGTTGCGGGCCGCGGTCACGAAGTCGCCGATGGTGGCGCGGACCTCGTCGCCGGTCAGCTCGCGGGGCGTGACGAAGTCCTTCGGACCCTCGGCCGTGTACACCTGCCCCTTGGCCGCGATGGCCGAGGGGGCGACGTTCACCAGGCCGTCGGGGAGCAGTACGGGGTGGCCGATGCGGCCCGTGTGCATGATCTGGGCGAAGATCCTGCCGCCCGCTTCGTGGACGGCGGCCGTGACCTTGCGCCAGGACTCGATCTGCTCGTCGGAGTGCAGGCCCGGGGTGTCCGGGTAGCCCTGGCCGACGGCGGAGGGCTGGATGCCCTCCGTGATGATCAGGCCGGCCGAGGCGCGCTGGGCGTAGTACTCGGCGGTGAGTTCCGTGGCCGTGGCGCCGTCGCCCGCACGGCTTCGGGTCATCGGGGCCATGGCGATGCGGTTGCCGAGCGGGGTGCCGGAGAGGTCGAGGGAGTCGAACGCGGTGGTCATCAGGTGCCCCCAGATGGATGCGGCGGAGGATGTAATTGGTCGGCCAATTAACTGAACCGAATGTCACTGTAACTCATTCCTTGGCCGACCAAGCTAATCTGGAAGAGCAGTGCGGTTGCGCATGCGCTGGCTGTGCCTTGCTGACCTAGCTGACCTAGACCGAGGAGTTCCGATGAAGGCTTCGGCCGACCCCGCCTGTACCGACCTCCCCACCGCGGCGCGGCGGGGGCCCGTCAGTCACACCGTGAGCCGGGTGGCCCGGCTGCACCGGATCGCGGCGGGCAAGGTGCTGAAGGGGCTCGGGCTCTACCCCGGCCAGGAGTTCGTGATGATGTACCTCTGGGACGCGGGGCCCGTGCGGCAGTCGGAGCTCATCAAGGCGGTCGACCTGGACCCGTCGACGGTCACAAAGATGCTGCAACGCCTTGAGCAGGCAGGACACGTACGCCGCCGACCGGACCCGGACGACCGCCGCGCGGTACTGGTCGAGGCCACGGATGCGAGCTGCGGACTGCTGGCGGAGGTGGAGCGGGCGTGGGGCGAACTGGAGGCGCACACGCTGGCGGGGCTGGATGAGGATGAGCGGGGGGAGCTGGCGCGGCTGCTCGGGCGGGTGGAGGCGAACCTGTGCACGGAGACTGCGGATTGCCCGTTGGGGGCGGGGGGTGCGGGGGGCGGGGGCGCCTAGGGATGCGGGGGCGGTGCTGCTGTGTCTTGGGGTGCGGGGCCGCGCCGGTATGTCCGTCCTCGCTATCGTCCGGTGACCGCCTTGGTACTTCGGCTCCGGAGCGCCGCGAACCGTGCTCCGGGCGGACATACCGGCACGCCCCCTCGCGTCCGCTGCCGACTGCAGGCGCATGGGAACTGCGGAGCCGTCCGCCTGAGGGTGCGGGGCCGCGCCGGTATGTCCGTCCTCGCTATCGTCCGGTGACCGCCTTGGTACTTCGGCTCCGGAGCGCCGGGAGCCGTGCTCCGGGCGGACATACCGCCACGTCCCCTCGCGTCTCGATGCCGACTGCGGGTGTGTGCGGGCCGATCTTCCGTGGCGGGGGGCTTCCGCCCTGTCGGCGCTCCCTGACCGGCCCCGGTGAGTTACCCGCCCGCCCCGCTGTGGGCTCCCCTCCCGCCCCAACCGTGCAGATCGCCCCAACTACGCCCGTACGGATCACCCGCCCGCCCACCCCTCGACGCTGCGGGGCAATCGGGCGGGTGGGTGGGAGAGGCCTGTTCGGGGAAGGGCGGATGCGGGGTGATCGGGCGGGTGGGTGGGAAAGGCCTGTTCGGGGGAAGGGCGGATGCGGGGTGATCGGGCGGGTGGGTGGGAGAGGTCTGTTCGGGTAGGGGGAGGTCCCGGGCGGGGAGGGTTAGAGCCAGGCCAGGGAGGCTGCGCGGGTTAGGACGTGGGACGCGGCGGCCTCGCTGCCGGAGACCCCCTTCGGCACCCCGGCAGGGTCCACGCGGCCGCCCATGAGCAGGCAGAAGTCCACCGGGTCCAGGACCAGCTCCGCGCTCACCGGCTCCGCCCCGCCGCCCAGGATCCACGAGACCTCACCGCCCTCCCCCGCGACGGTCAGCGCGACGTCCGGCGCCTTCGAGCCAAGGGCCAGTTCCAGGATCCGTACGGCCAGGCGCACCAGCTGCCACAGGTGGGCGGGGCGGGGCGGCGGGACCGGCGTGTCCAGGGCCCTGCCGATGTCGTCCGTGTGCACCCACGCCTCGAAGGCCCGGACCAGGAAGTGGTCCGTCAGCGGAAGCCGGGCACCCATCAACTTCGTGGCGCGTCCGGCCAGTTCCGGGTCGTGCGCCTCGGGGGAGGCCAGGAGAGCGGTCGCCTGGCTCTGCCAGGACGCGACCGTCTCGGCCGGGGTACGGCCCCGCTCCCGCGCGAGGACCTCCTCCGTGCGCGCCGCCCACGCCACGCGCCACGGCGCCCCGTCCACGCCGTCGCACGCCCCGGGCGCCCGCAGCCCCAGGCGCACCGCAAGCGGCTCGTCCGCGGCCAGCAGATGCGCGACCGTGTCGTGGACGTCCCAGTCGTGGACCACCGGGGTTCCCCAGG
>NZ_BAAAUG010000084.1:11689-159728 GCF_039533825.1 Streptomyces rectiviolaceus | reverse complement strand
GCCCGGTGCGCCAGGCCGTCCGCAGTGCGGCGCGCGGCGCCTACCGGCACGGGGTGCAGCGCGTGGCCCCGGTGATCCGGCGAATGGGCGAGCTGTGAACCGCGGGCGAGCTGTGAACCGCGGGCGAGCTGTGATCCCCCACCCCACTCAAGGAGCCCCCATGTCCCATCCCGCCCCAGGGAGCGCGCCGGCCCGCCGCGTCCTCGCGGTCATCCCGGCCCGCGGCGGCTCCAAGGGCGTGCCCGCCAAGAACCTCGCCCCGGTCGGCGGTGTGCCCCTGGTGGCGCGCGCCATCCGCGAGTGCCTGGCCGCGCGGCTCGTCACGGACGTCGTCGTCTCCACGGACGACCACGTGATCGCCGAGGCGGCGCGCTCGGCGGGCGCCGAAGTGGTGCTCCGCCCCGCGGCGATCGCGGGGGACACCGCGACCAGCGAGGCGGCGGTCCTGCACGCGATGGACGCGCACGAGTCGCTGCACTCCGTCGCGGTGGACGTCGTCCTGCTCGTGCAGTGCACAAGCCCCTTCATCGTCCGCGAGGACCTCGACGGCGTCGTCGGCTCGATCATCGATGGCGGCGCGGACACGGCACTGACCGTCGCGCCCTTCCACGGCTTCGTGTGGCGGGACGCCGACGACGAGCCCGCGGCTCTCGACGCGCGACGCACAGGCGAGATGGGTGGCACCACGAAGGTCGCCAACTCGACGGCCACAGACGGTGGTTACGGCGTCAACCACGACAAGTCCTTCCGCCCGCGCCGCCAGGACCGCCCCCAGGACCTCCTGGAGACCGGCGCGGTCTACGGCATGGACGTGACCGGCTTCCGCGACCACAAGCACCGCTTCTTCGGCCGCACCGAGCTGGTCCGCACGGACCCGGCGCGCGTCCTGGAGATCGACGACCCGCACGACCTCGCCCGCGCCCGGGCGCTCGCGCCCCTCTTCGACTCCGGCCGGGCCGACGCCCTTCCGACCCGCGACGACATCGACGCGGTCGTACTCGACTTCGACGGCACCCAGACGGACGACAGGGTGCTGATCGACTCCGAAGGACGGGAGTTCGTCTCCGTGCACCGCGGGGACGGCCTCGGCATCGCGGCCCTGCGTGACTCGGGGATTCCGCTGCTGATCCTGTCCACGGAACAGAACCCGGTCGTCGCCGCGCGGGCCAGGAAGCTGAAGCTTCCCGTCCTGCACGGCATCGACCGCAAGGACCTCGCACTCAAGCAGTGGTGCGAGGAGCAGGGCATCGCTCCCGAGCGCGTGCTCTACGTCGGAAACGACGTCAACGACCTCCCCTGCTTCGGCCTTGTCGGCTGGCCGGTGGCGGTCGCGAGCGCCCACGACGTCGTACGCGGCGCCGCACGCGCGGTCACCGCTCTCCCCGGTGGTGACGGCGCGATCCGAGAGATCGCCGCATGGATCCTCGGCCCCTCCCTCAACAAGTAAGGAAAGTTCCTGTCATGAGCTCTACGATCTCCAACTCCCGTCTGCGCACCTTCGGTTCGAAGACCGCAGGCCCCGGTCAGCCCGTCTACATCACCGGTGAGATCGGCATCAACCACAACGGCGAGCTCGACAACGCGCTCGCGCTGATCGACGTGGCCGCCGACGCCGGCTGCGACGCGGTCAAGTTCCAGAAGCGCACCCCGGAGATCTGCACCCCGCGCGACCAGTGGGACATCGAGCGCGACACCCCCTGGGGCCGGATGACGTACATCGACTACCGCCACCGCGTGGAGTTCGGCGAGTCCGAGTACCAGGCCATCGGTGAGCACTGCAAGAAGCGCGGCATCGACTGGTTCGCGTCCCCGTGGGACACCGAGGCCGTCACCTTCCTGGAGAAGTTCGACGTCCCGGCCCACAAGGTCGCCTCCGCCTCCCTGACGGACGACGAGCTCCTGCGCTCGCTGCGCGCCACGGGCCGCACGGTCATCCTCTCCACGGGCATGTCGACCCCGAAGCAGATCCGCCACGCGGTCGAGGTGTTGGGCTCCGACAACATCCTGCTCTGCCACGCCACGTCGACGTACCCGGCGAAGGCGGAGGAGCTGAACCTCCGCGTCATCAACACCCTCCAGCAGGAGTTCCCGAACGTCCCGATCGGCTACTCCGGCCACGAGACGGGCCTGCAGACCACGCTCGCCGCGGTCGCCCTCGGCGCCACCTTCGTGGAGCGCCACATCACCCTCGACCGCGCCATGTGGGGCTCGGACCAGGCGGCCTCCGTGGAGCCCCAGGGCCTCACCCGCCTCGTCCGCGACATCCGCACCATCGAGGCCTCCCTCGGTGACGGCGTCAAGAAGGTCTACGAGTCGGAGCTCGGCCCGATGAAGAAGCTGCGCCGCGTCGCGGGCGTCGTCGCCGAGGCCGACGCGGCCGAGGCGGCCGAGCGCGAGCCGGTCGCGGTCTGAGCGCGCTGACGCTCTTACCGGGATTTCCCACCGGGACCTACTGGCCCACCCCCAAGGACAGGACACGGTCATACGACGATGAGCCCCCGACCCGGGCCGACGGCCCCCACCGCTGCGGCGCCCACCACCCTGGCGTTCGTAGAGAGCCCTGTGCAGCTCCTCAACGTCCTTGAGTGGGCGCATTCGGCGGGGGCGACCGGCCCGGCCGGGGGTCTCACCGTCGTCGTCCTCTCCCCGAACGACCCCATGACCCGCGGCCAGCTGCGCCGCATGGCCCAGCTCGCCCGCGACGAGGGCCTGAACGTCCGCTGGGAGGAGGCGCGCGGCGGCGCGGCTGCTCCCTTCCAGACCATCGGCGGCCTGACGGGCGCGCTGCGGGCGGCGGACCGGATCGTGATCGGCGACCCGTTCTCGCGCTACGTACAACTGCTCCTGACGATCACGCGGGCCCGCTCGCTGGTGGTCGTGGACGACGGAACGGCCACGATGGAGTTCGTGGCCCAACTGGCGGCGGGCGAACGGCTGGTGCGCTGGCACCGCCGGGGCGGCCGCCCCGGCGTACGCGACATCGCCTTCGCCCCGATCTCGGCCTCCGCCCGCCGCCGCCTGACGCCCGGCGGCAAGCGCACGGTGGAGGTCTTCTCCTCCATGCCGATCGACTCGGCGCCGGACGGGGTGCGGGTGACGGTGAACACCTTCGCCTGGACGAGGGAGCGTTTCGGCCCTCCCCGGGTCTCGAAGGGCGCGGACCTGGTAGGCACGTCCCTCGTGGAGACGGGCGTGGTGGACCCGGACAGCTACATGGAGGCGGTCCGCACGCTGTCCCGCGCACACGGCGCGACGCGCTACTTCGCACACCGCCGCGAGAGCTCCGAGAAACTCCACCGCCTGGCGGTCGAGACGGGCTTGCAGGTGGTCCGCCCCGACCTCCCCCTCGAACTGATCGCCCGCCGAGGCCCGATCGGCCGCACGATCCTGAGCTTCCCGTCGACGGTGGTCCACACCTTGCCCCTGGCCCTGGCGGGCACGGAGGTCCGCGTCGCGGTCTGCGACATCGACCCGGCCTGGCTGACGGAGAACGCGTCACCGCGGGCCCAGGGCTTCCTCTCGGGCGTAACGGGAACGGCCCGGGACGTACACCGCCTGGCGTCGGTGGCTTCCTCGCCCCAGGGGGTCGTGGCTACGGCGTGACGTCCGCCGTGGCCTTGATCGCCGCGATGAGGGCGGCGAGCTGGGGCCGGCCGGTGGTGAGGATCTCCTCCGGGGTGTCGCTTTCCCGGAGGTGGATGGTGTCGGTGGGGCCGGTGGTTATGTATACGCAGGAGGAACCTTCCTCGCTGTAGGTGGACTTCTGCCAGTTCGGCTCCGGGATCGGTTCGGTCATCGGCGTGCCTTTCACAGGTCCTGGGCGATGCGGTGGATGAGCTCGCGGGACGCGGCGGGCTCCAGGGAGACCTTCTCCATGCGGGCCAGTACGAGTCGGTACTACCCGCCCCTCCACCGCGCGAGGGAAGACGACCGGACGGGCCAAGGGGCGGGACTCTCGACCACTGCCGTGGGGCCGTTCGGTCTTCCTGCCGGGTGCGGACTGTTCGTCGAGGGGGCCCGGGGGGGGCAGGACGTGCGCGGTCGCTCCGGGGATGGGCATCGGTCTCGTCAAGCGGCTGCCGACCGGATCTTCCGGGGTGACCGTCAGGGGTCTTGGCGCCGGGGCGGGGCTTTGCTGCTCCGGCGGTGGTGTTGGTGCCGGGGCCGCCCGGTTGTCCTGAGGTTGGCGGTTCCGGGCCGGGTGTAAAGGGCGCTCCCTTCGGTCGCGTCGGCTGCGCCGATTCCGCTTCGCTCCACCCTTGACACCCAACCCTCCACCGCGCGAGGGAAGACGACCGGACGGCCCGAGGGGCGGGACTCTCGACCACTGCCGTCACCTCATTCGGCATTCCTGCCGGGTGCGGACCAGTTCGTCGGGGGTGGCCGCCAGGTGGCGCAGGGCGTGCGCGGGTGCTCCGGGGTGGGTGCTGGTCTCGTCAAGCGGGTGCGGACTGGTTCGTCGGGGTGGGCGGAGGCGGCAGAGGGGGCGCGGTCGCTCGGGGGAGGGGTGCCGGTCTCGTCAAGCGGCTACCGGCCGGATCTTCCGGAACGGCCGCCCGGGGATGGGGTGCGCGGCTGTTCCGGGGAGGGGTGCGGGTCTCGTCATGCGGCTACCGGCCGGGCTTTCGGGGTGGGCGTCACGGGGCTGGCGTGCGCCAACGCCTGCTGCTGGGCGTGGGTTTCATCAAGCGGCTGCCGACTGGTTGGTTGTTCCGGCGTGGCCGCCTGGGCAGGGAGCGTGTGAGCGCCGGTATCGGCAGTCCATGTCGACGGGAGGCGTCTGCCATTCGCTGTCGGGCGTTGCGGAGGGCGGTTCGTCGGTGGCTCGTAGAGCGGATTGCAAGAAAGTCGCACGATGGGGAGGGGCGTGGGGGTCGGTGTTGGTGAGACTTTTCTGCATCCGGGCTTGCGGGGCACCTACTTTGGCAAAGTTGTGTTCTGGCAGAAGGGGGGCGCGCGTGTTTCGCGATGCGCCTTCTCGGAATTAGGTGCCGGACCCCCCGGCCCCTCTCGGAGCCCGATGCTCCCCAACGGCCCGCCGGGCAGGGGTGCGCCAGTCCCCAAGCCCCCCTCCCGCCAGCTCCAACACCACCATCCGCCCATCTCCTCACCCCCCAGGACTGGCCGACGAAAGACCCCATCGCTCCCGCTGCCGCTGCGTGACGGGACACGCTCTTCCTGCCGACCACGCACGATGGGCCGGTCGACAGCCGCCTAACGAGACCGGCGCCCACCCCGGGAGCGACCGCGCACACCTGCCACCTGGCGACCACCCCCGACGAACCGGCCGGTAGCCGCTTGACGAGACCCGGGCCCCCTCCCCGGACCGCATCGCGCACCCCGGCCCGTGAGGGTGCCCTGCGACGAACCAGTCGCCAGCCGCTTGACGAGACCAGCACCCCTCCCCGGAGCAGTCGCGCGCCCCATCCCGGGCGGTCACCCTGGAAGATCCGGTCGGCAGTCGCTTGACGAGACCGGTGCCCCTGCCCGGACCGGCCGCGCACCCCTGACCCGTGACGGTGCCCTGCGACGAACTAGTCCGCACCCGGCAGGAATGCGGGATGGCCTCACGGCAGTGGTCGAGAGTCCCGCCCCTTGGGCCGTCCGGTCGTCTTCCCTCGCGCGGTGGAGGGACGGGTGTCAAGGGTGAAGCGCAGCGCAATCGGCGAAGCCGACGCGACCGAAGGGAGCGCCCTTTACACCCGGTCCGGAACCGCCAACCTCAGGACAACCGGGCGGCCCCGGTAACCGATTCAGCCGCCGGAGCAGCGAAGCCGCCGTTCGCCTTGCGATTCCGCGGGCGGGGACGAGGCGATGCCTCGCGATGCCGAGTCACCGTGCCGTGGGCGGGGTGATGCACACGGGGCCAGTTGGCAACCCGCCCGCGTGGCGTCGGCGTCCACGGGGGGTGTTAGCGTGATTGTCCGAGCGATGACCAGTTCGCTCACGGAGATCCAAGGAGGTGTGTTGATGACTGTCGTGGAGACGCCTGCCGTACGCGGCGCCCGGATCATCCTCACCTCCCGAGCCTCGTCCTGACCTTCGCCTGCCTTCCTCCCCCATAGGGAGTGTTTTTGGCACGCCTGTCGTCCGGCGGGGCCCCCGTTCAAGGGTCTCCACGTTGTTTCATCAATCCACTGCATCCCCACCTGCTCCCTCTCGTGAGCGCCTCCTGACTCTGGCCGACTACGGCTGGGACACGGAACGTGAGCGCTCCTTCGCCCCGTCGCGGGCCGAGGGACTGGTTCCCCCCGCCGTGCCCCTGAAGCAGATCTCGCGCCAAGTGCGCGCCCTCAAGCAGTCCCCCCACTTCAAGGCATGACGGACAGGACGGAAAGGAATCAGGTCATGGACCTTCCCCGCATCTTCACCATCCGCGAGAGCAACCACCGCATCCACAACCCGCTGACCGCGGACAAGTTCGCGACCCTGGGCGAATCGCTGTGCCTCCCCGCCGGGACACGGGTACTCGACCTGGCCAGCGGCTCGGGCGAGATGCTGTGCACCTGGGCACGTGACCTGGGCTTCACGGGTACCGGGGTCGACATCAGCACGCTCTTCACCGAGCAGGCCCAGGCCCGCGCCGCCGAACTCGGCGTCGCCGACCGGGTCGAGTTCATCCACGGCGACGCCGCCGGCCATGTCGCCGACCAGCCGGTCGATCTGGCCGCCTGTGTCGGCGCCACCTGGATCGGAAACGGCGTCGCCGGAACGACCGAGCTGCTCCAGCGCAGCCTGCGCCCCGGAGGAATGATGCTGATCGGCGAGCCGTACTGGCGGCAGACCCCGCCGGACGAGGAGACCGCCAAGGCATGCCACGCCACCGCCATCGCCGACTTCCTGGGACTCCCGGAACTGATCGGGCAGTTCCAGGAGCTCGGGTACGACGTAGTGGAGATGACGCTGGCCGACCAGGACAGCTGGGACCGCTACGCCGCGGCCCAGTGGCTCAGCATGCGCCGCTGGCTCGACCAGAACTCGGACGACGAACTCACACCCGAGGTAAGGGAAGAACTCACCACCGAGCCCGCCCGCTACGCCCGCTCCACGCGTGAGTATCTCGGCTGGGGCGTCTTCGCCCTCATGAAGCGCTGACGGCTCCGTCGTCCCGTGCGGGGCCCTGACGTCGTATCGTCTGGTCCCGCATGGGGACCGACCCAGCTGACCGGGAAACTCTCTTCTGCGCATGCTCCTGTCCCTCCGTGGTACCTGTGGAGGGCCCGGCGGGGGCGAGCGAGTATGCGCGTATGACCAGCCCTTATCCCCCGGAAGGGCAGGGAGTGTACCCATCTCGACCAGCGCCCATGCGCTGCGCGGCCACTTTTTCTTACCCTATCGGGCTGAACTTTTGTTGATCGTGGGTCAGTTGACCCACGCGCCGCCCTACCCTTCAGAGGGTGAACCAACTGATGTCACATGAGTCCGAGCGAGGGTCCGGGGCCGATCTGCCCGGGGAAGCAGCGGGGGGCGTCCCCGGGGAAGCAGCACTCCCGGGTGTGCTCCCGGAAGCCCTGCGCGTCGAACTCATCGCCTTCCGCCGCGACTTGCACATGCACCCCGAGCTCGGGAACCAGGAGTTCCGCACCACCGCGGCCCTCAAGGCCCGGCTCGAACGCGCGGGGCTCGAACCCCGCGTACTCGACATCGGTACGGGGCTCATCTGTGACATCGGCACGGGTGAACAAGAAGGCCGGGCGCGCCCCATGCTCGCCCTGCGCGCCGACATCGACGCGCTGCCCATCCCGGACACCAAGCTCGGCGTCCCGTACCGCTCCACCGTGCCCGACCGCGCCCACGCCTGTGGGCACGACGTGCACACCACCGTGGTGCTCGGGGCGGGGCTCGTCCTCGCCGAGCTCGCGAAGCACGGGCAACTGCCGCAGCCCGTACGCCTGATCTTCCAGCCCGCCGAGGAAGTCCTGCCCGGCGGTGCGCCCGACGCCATCGAGTCCGGGGTGCTGGAGGGTGTGGGGCGCATCATCGGCGTGCATTGCGATCCCCGCGTCGACGCCGGGAAGATCGGGCTGCGGCACGGCGCCATCACCTCCGCCTGCGACCGGCTTGAAGTCTCGCTCGACGGAGCGGGGGGCCACACCGCGCGCCCCCACCTCACCACCGATCTCGTCACCGCCGCCGCCAAGGTCGTCACCGAGGTCCCCGCCCTGGTCGCCCGGCGTATCGACGCCCGCTCGGGGCTCGCGGTGACCTGGGGCCGCATCGAGTCCGGGCACGCCTGCAACGTCATCCCGCAGCACGCCGAACTCTCCGGCACCGTCCGCTGCCTGGACCTCACCGCCTGGCGGAAGGCGCCCGACCTGGTGCACGGAGCCATCCAGGAGATCGCCGACCTGTACCGCGCCAAGTCCGAGGTGAACTACATCCGGGGCGTCCCTCCCGTCGTGAACGACCCGGACGTGACCGATCTGTTGAGCGAGGCCATGCGCCTGCGCCTCGGCCCGCACTCCGTCGAGGACACCGAACAGAGCCTGGGGGGAGAGGACTTCTCCTGGTATCTCGAGCACGTTCCCGGCGCCATGGCCCGCCTCGGCGTCCGTACGCCCGGCGAGCGCACCGTCCGCGATCTGCACCAGGGCGACTTCGACGCGGACGAGTCGGCGATCACGGTGGGCGTCGAGATGTTCACCGCCGCCGCGCTGCTCGACGGGGCGCGGTAGGTAACCACCGCTATCGGCCGGTTACGGCGGACCCGTTCATCCGGACGTAACCGGCCCTCGGCACGAATAGGTAACGGCAGTGCGAAACCCCGTTCCCCTCCCTTTCTACGCGCGTTACTGTGCGCCGAAATCAGGCCCGTCAAGGGTGCTTTGGGGAACGTAAGGGGTGCGTCCTATGCGTCTTCGTCGAGGATCTCGTGGAACCCGAGGATCGAGGCTCTCCCAAGTGGCCGTCGTGGTGGCGTCCCTCGCCCTCGCGGCCTCAGCGTGCGGCAAGACCAGCAACGAGGCGTCGGAGGAAGAAGGCAAGGACGACAAGTCCGCCGGGGCGTCGAAGTACTCGGGCAAGGGCGTCGGCCTCGCGTACGACATCGGCGGCCAGGGCGACCAGTCGTTCAACGACGCCGCGTACGCCGGATACGCGAAGGCCCGCAAGGACTTCAAGATCGGCGGCGTGGACATGGAGCCGGGCGACGGCGAGTCCAGTGCCGACAAGGTGCAGCGGATCGAGCAGCTGGCCAAGCAGGGCTACAACCCGGTCGTCGGCGTCGGTTACATCTACGCCCCCGCCATCAAGGAGGCCGCGGCGAAGTTCCCCAAGACCACCTTCGGAATCATCGACGACAACACCGTCAAGGCGGACAACGTCGCCGATCTTGTGTTCCATGAGGAGCAGGGGTCCTATCTGGCGGGCGTCGCCGCCGCCAAGGCCACCAAGGCCGATCACGTCGGGTTCATCGGCGGCGTGGACATCCCGCTCATCCACAAGTTCGAGGCGGGCTTCGTCCAGGGCGTCAAGGACACGAACCCCAAGGTCAAGGTCGAGAAGCAGTATCTGACCGAGAAGCCCGAGGACGGCGGCTTCAGCAGCCCCGACAAGGGCCAGAACGCGGCCAGCGGCCAGATCGAGTCGGGCGCCGACGTGCTCTACCACGCGGCGGGGCTCTCCGGGCAGGGCGTGATCCAGGAGGCCGGCTCCCAGAAGGTGTGGGCGATCGGCGTCGACTCCGACCAGTACAAGCAGAAGGCCCTGGCCAAGCACAAGGACTACATCCTCGGCTCGGCCCTCAAGGATGTCGGCGGAGCCGTCTACGACCTCACGAAGTCAGTCGTCGAGGGCAAGCCGATCACGGGCGAGCAGCGCTACGACCTGAAGTCGGGACGCGTCGGGTTCGCCGACTCGAATCCGAAGTACACGGCGATGAAGGACGTGGTCGCCGCCGTGGAGAAGGCCGAGAAGGACATCGTCGACGGCAAGGTCACGGTCGAGACCACGCCGTAGCTCACTCCGCGGCCCGGCGTACGAAGAGGTGGGGCGTCCCGCAGTGTGCGGGGCGCCCCACCGTGCGTACATGCTCCCGCCACCTCGCGGCCACAGCTCGATAACGGACGGGACAGAAGGGTTCTTATGTCAGGTCTACGCGCGTTACGCTGCGGCGAAATCAGCGCCAGGTGAGGCGCTCGTACGTGCTTGTGCTTGCTTGTACATAAGGAGTTCCTCTCTATGCGCCGGGTTTCCCGAATAGCCGCAGCGGGCGTCGCGACCGCCGCACTCGCCGTCTCCGCCACCGCCTGCGGCGGCACGTCCAGCGATGCCGCAGGCTCCAAGAGCGGCGGCAAGAGCAAGGGCGTCGCCATCGCGTACGACGTCGGCGGCAAGGGCGACCAGTCCTTCAACGACGCCGCGACCGCCGGTATGGACAAGGCCGCCAAGGACCTGAAGATCGGCAAGAAGGCCGTCGAGCCGAGCGACGGGGAGTCCGACGCCGACAAGACGCAGCGCCTCACCGAGCTGGTCAAGCAGGGCTACAACCCGGTGATCGGCGTCGGTTACGCCTACGCTCCCGCGGTCAAGGAAGTCTCCGCGAAGTACCCGAAGGTCACCTTCGGCATCGTCGACGACGAGACGGTCAAGGCCAAGAACGTCGCCGACCTGGTCTTCAGCGAGCAGGAGGCCTCGTACCTCGCGGGCGTCACCGCCGCCAAGACGACCAAGAGCAAGACCGTCGGCTTCGTCGGCGGCGTGGACGTACCGCTGATCCACAAGTTCGAGGCGGGCTACGTCCAGGGCGTCAAGGACACGAACCCCAAGGTCAAGGTCGTCAAGCAGTACCTGACGGAGAAGGCCGAGGACGGCGGCTTCACCAGCCCCGACAAGGGCAAGACCGCCGCGCAGGGCCAGATCGAGGACGGCGCCGACGTGGTCTACCACGCCGCCGGTCTCTCCGGTCAGGGCGTCATCGAGGCCGCCGCCGCCAAGAAGGTGTGGGCGATCGGTGTCGACTCCGACCAGTACAAGCAGGACGCGCTCGCCAAGTACAAGAAGTACATCCTGACCTCCGCGACGAAGGACGTCGCCGCGTCGGTGTACAACCTGGCGAAGTCCGTCGTCGAGGACAACGCCGAGGGCGGCGTCGTCCGCGCCGACCTCAAGTCCGGTGGCGTCGCGCTCGCCGACTCGAACCCCGAGTTCAAGAAGATGGCCGACCTCCAGGCCGCGCTGAAGAAGGCCGAAGAGGGCATCACCAGCGGCAAGATCAAGGTCAAGGCGACGCCGTAACGACCGTCGTGACGGCCGCGGTGACCGCCTCCACGGCGGTCGCCGCAGCCGTAACAACAGCGTGATGGTCGCGGAACGGGGTGTGGGGGACGATGGTTTCCCCCGCGCCCCGTTCGCGCGGCCCACTGCTCAACTCCCGTCGAACCAGGGGCGCTACGCGCGTAGGTGGCCCCTTTCCTGAGGATTCCCGAGGAGAGTGCGCCATCGACGCGTCCACCAGCCCTCCGTCCACCGCCAAGGTCTCGGCCGCCCCGGGCGACACCGCCGTTGAACTCACCGGCATCACCAAGCGCTTCCCGGGCGTCGTGGCCAACCACGACATCCGCCTGAGTGTCCGCAAGGGCACCGTGCACGCCCTCGTCGGTGAGAACGGCGCGGGCAAGTCGACCCTGATGAAGATCCTCTACGGCATGCAGAAGCCGGACGAGGGCACCATCTCCGTCGACGGCGCCCAGGTGACGTTCTCCAGCCCCGCCGACGCCATCGCGCGCGGCATCGGCATGGTGCACCAGCACTTCATGCTCGCCGACCAGCTGACGGTCCTGGAGAACATCGTTCTCGGCAGCGAGAAGCTGCACGGCATCGGCGGCGCGGCCCGCCGCAAGATCGCGGAGATATCCGACCGGTACGGCCTCGGGGTGCGCCCCGACGCCATGGTCGAGGACCTCGGCGTAGCCGACCGGCAGCGCGTGGAGATCCTCAAGGTCCTCTACCGCGGCGCCACGACGCTGATCCTGGACGAGCCGACCGCGGTCCTCGTGCCGCAGGAGGTCGACGCGCTCTTCGACAACCTGCGTGAGCTGAAGTCCGAGGGCCTTTCCGTCATCTTCATCTCCCACAAGCTGGGCGAAGTCCTGTCCGTCGCCGACGACATCACCGTCATCCGGCGCGGCACGACCGTCGGCACGGCGATCCCGTCCGAGACGACGCCGCGCCAGCTGGCCGAGCTGATGGTCGGCAGCGAGCTGCCGACGCCGGAGACCGCCGAGTCGACGGTCACCGACCGGGCGATGATCGAGGTCAAGGAGCTCAAGCTGCTCGCCGACGGCGAGTCGGGCCGCGCCCTCCTCGACGACATCTCCTTCACCATCCACGAGGGCGAGGTCCTCGGCCTCGCGGGTGTCGAGGGCAACGGCCAGACCGAGCTGATCGACGCGCTCATCGGCCTCAAGCACGCCGACTCCGGCGTCATCCGCATGGCGGGCGAGGACATCACCGCCATGGCCACGCGCCACCGCCGCGAGCAGGGCGTCGGCTACATCCCCGAGGACCGCCACCGCCACGGCCTCCTCCTGGAGTCGCCGCTCTGGGAGAACCGCATCCTCGGTCACGTCACCGAGAAGCCCAACTCCCGTGGCAAGCGCGGCTTCTGGCTCGACCCCAAGGGCGCGCAGGCCGACACCCGGCGCATCGTCGAGGAGTACGACGTCCGTACCCCCGGCATCGACGTCACGGCCGCCTCGCTCTCCGGCGGCAACCAGCAGAAGCTGATCGTCGGCCGCGAGATGAGCCACAAGCCCCGCTTCCTGATCGCCGCCCACCCCACCCGCGGTGTGGACGTCGGCGCGCAGGCCCAGATCTGGGACCAGATCCGCGAGGCGCGGCGCGAAGGACTCGCCGTACTCCTCATCTCCGCTGACCTGGACGAGCTGATCGGCCTCTCCGACACCCTCCGCGTGATCTACCGCGGACGGCTCGTCGCCGATGCCGACCCGGCCACCATCACGCCGGAGGAGCTCGGCTCGGCGATGACCGGCGCGGCATCCGGCCACCTCGAACACGTAGAAGAAGACCTAGAAGAGCACGTAGAAGAAGACCCCGAAGAGGGCTCTGTCGGCACTTCGGAGGACGAGGCCCGATGAAGAAGTTCGACAAGGAGCGCGTGCTCCTCGCGGTGGCCGGACCGGTCATCGCCCTTGTCGTGGCCGTGGCGCTGACCTCGGTCGTGCTGCTCGCGTCGGGCAAGAACCCGATCGAGCCGTACACCCTGATGCTGGAGCAGATCAGCTACTCCGACGTCCAGGTCCTGACCATCAACCAGGCCGGGATGTACTACCTGGCCGCGCTCGCGGTGGCCATCGGCTTCCGCATGAACCTGTTCAACATCGGCGTGGACGGGCAGTACCGCCTCGCCGCGGTGACCACCGCGGTCGTCGGCGCGCACGTGGCGCTGCCGGCGCCGCTCCAGATCCCGCTCCTGATGCTGGTCGCCATGCTCACCGGCGCCTTCTGGGCGGGCATCGCGGGCATCCTCAAGACCACCCGCGGGGTCAGCGAGGTCGTCGCGACGATCATGCTCAACGCCATCGCGACGAGCGTCATCGGCTACATGACCCTCACCGACAACTTCGGTGTCCCGGTCGGCAACAACCAGACCACCGGCGAGATGCACAAGTCCGGCTGGTTCCCCGGCATCAGCATGGGCGAGTCCGGCGAGATCTACGGCTTCGTGATCATCGCCGCGCTCGCGGGCGTCCTGTACTGGCTGGTCCTCAACCGCACCCGCTTCGGCTTCGACCTGCGCGCCACCGGCGCCTCCACGTCGGCCGCCGCGGCCTCCGGTGTGAACGCCAAGCGCATGGTGCTCAGCGCGATGCTGATCTCCGGCGCGGTCGCGGGCCTCGCGGGCATGCCGATCCTGCTCGGCGACACCCACACCTACAGCCTCAGCTTCCCCGCGGGGCTCGGCTTCACCGGCATCGGCATCGCACTGCTCGGCCGCAACAACCCGGTCGGCATCGCTTTCGCCTCGCTGCTCTGGGCCTTCCTCGACAAGGCGTCGCCCGCCCTCGACTACGCCACTCCGGTCGCGTACGACAAGGAGATCGCGGTGATCATGCAGGGCCTCATCGTGATCGCGGTCGTCGTCTCCTACGAGGCCGTACGCCGCTGGGGCCTGAGCCGTCAGCAGCGCCGGGTCGGCGAGGAACTGGCCGCGGCCGCCCGCAATGACAACGGCAACGACGGCAACGACGGCAACGACGGCAACAACGACACCGTGAAGGAGGTGGCTGCCCGATGAGCTCGGCAACCGTAGCCAAGCCCCCGGCCAAGCAGCCCGCGCCGGGCCGCCGCCGCATCTCGCTCCCCGTCCTCCTCCTGGTGATCGCGGGAGTCCTCGTCCTGACGTCCGTGGTCCGCATGATCACCGACGCGGACGGCATCACCTCCACAGGCCAGATGTCCACCGCGCTGCGGCTCGCCGTACCGATCGGCCTCGCCGGCCTCGGCGGTCTGTGGGCCGAGCGCGCGGGCGTGGTCAACATCGGCCTTGAGGGCATGCTCATCCTCGGCACCTGGTTCGGCGCGTTCGCCGGTTACCAGTGGGGCCCGTGGGTCGGCATCCTGTTCGGCATCCTCGGCGGCGCGCTCGGCGGTCTGCTGCACGCGATCGTCACGGTCACCTTCAACGTCAACCACATCGTCTCCGGTGTGGCCCTCAACATCCTGGCCCTGGGCGCCACCCGCTACCTCTCCACCTTCGCCTTCGAGGGCAAGGAGGGCGGTACGTCCAAGCAGTCGCCGCCGGTCGACTCGCTGGGCAGCTTCTCCGTGCCAGGCCTCTCCGACTGGCTGCAGGACCTGAACGAGAAGCACTGGTTCCTCGTCTCGGACCTCGCGGGCCTGCTCGGCGGCCTGTTCACGGACCTCTCGCCGCTCACCGTCATCGCCGTCGCGATGGTGCCGCTGAGCTGGTGGGTCCTGTGGCGTACGTCGTTCGGTCTGCGCCTGCGCTCCTGCGGCGAGAACCCGGTCGCGGCCGAGTCCCTCGGCGTGAACGTCTACAAGTACAAGTACCTCGCGGTGATCATCTCCGGCGGTCTGGCGGGCCTGGGCGGCGCGTTCCTCTCCCTGGTCGCCTCGAACATCTACCTGGAGGGCCAGACCGGCGGGCGCGGCTACATCGGCCTCGCCGCGATGATCTTCGGCAACTGGATGCCGGGCGGACTCGCGCTCGGTGCCGGCCTGTTCGGTTACACCGACAGCCTGAAGCTCCGGGGCGGCGGCACGAACGTGCACGCGCTGCTCCTGCTGCTGGCGATCCTGCTGGTCATCGGCGCGATCTACCTCGTCTGGCGCAAGCGTTACATCCCCGCGGCGATCACCGCGGCCGTCTCGGCGCTGATGTTCGCGTGGTACGGCTTGACCGACGAGGTGCCCAACCAGGTCGTCACCGCGACGCCGTACGTCGTCACGCTGCTCGTGCTCTCGCTCTCCGCCCAGCGGTTGCGGATGCCGAAGGCGGACGGCCAGCCCTACCGAAAGGGACAAGGAACGTGACCGAGACCGACTGGGACGCGCTGCGGGATGCTGCGCGCGAGGCCATGTCCCGTGCGTACGCGCCCTACTCAGGCTTCCCGGTCGGTGCCGCGGCCCTCGTGGACGACGGCCGCACGGTGTCGGGCTGCAACGTGGAGAACGCGTCGTACGGCCTCGGCCTGTGCGCCGAGTGCGGCCTGGTCTCGCAGCTCCAGCTCACCGGCGGCGGCCGTCTGACGCACTTCACGTGCGTGGACGGCAAGGGCGAGATCCTGATGCCGTGCGGCCGCTGCCGCCAGCTGCTCTACGAGTTCGGCGGCGCGACGCTCCTCCTGGAGACGGCCGCGGGCATCCGGACACTGGGGGAGATGCTGCCGGACCCGTTCGGCCCGGAGCACCTCAACTGATCGTCGCCCCTTGCCTGTTGCTGATGCGCGGGCAGGGGGCGTCTTCATCTCGCGGCTCTATGCGCGTAGAGTCGTGATCACCGTTTTAGGCGCAAAGAGGGGTTATGCCATGGACGTCATCTCCGTCATCCGTACGAAGCGGGACCGCGGCGAGCTGAGCGGCGAGCAGATCGACTGGGTCATCGACGCGTACACCCGCGGCGCGGTCGCCGACGAGCAGATGTCCGCGCTCGCCATGGCGATCCTGCTGAACGGCATGAACCGCGGCGAGATCGCCCGCTGGACGGCCGCGATGATCGCGAGCGGCGAGCGCATGGACTTCTCGTCCCTCTCCCGCCCCACCTCCGACAAGCACTCCACGGGTGGCGTCGGCGACAAGATCACGCTGCCGCTCGCCCCGCTGGTCGCGGCGTGCGGCGCCGCGGTCCCGCAGCTGTCGGGCCGGGGCCTCGGCCACACCGGCGGCACCCTGGACAAGCTGGAGTCGATCCCGGGCTGGCGCGCGCTCCTCTCGAACGAGGAGATGCTGAGCGTCCTTGACGGCGTCGGCTCGGTGATCTGCGCGGCGGGCGACGGCCTGGCCCCTGCGGACAAGAAGTTGTACGCGCTGCGGGACGTGACCGGCACGGTGGAGGCGATCCCGCTCATCGCTTCCTCGATCATGTCGAAGAAGATCGCCGAGGGCACGGGCTCGCTGGTCCTGGACGTGAAGGTCGGCACGGGCGCCTTCATGAAGACCCTGGAGGACGCCCGCGAACTGGCGTCCACGATGGTCGGCCTGGGCACTGACCACGGCGTACGCACGGTGGCGCTGCTCACGGACATGTCCACGCCGCTGGGCCTGACGGCGGGCAACGCGCTTGAGGTCCGCGAGTCGGTGGAGGTCCTCGCGGGCGGCGGCCCGGCCGACGTGGTCGAGCTGACCCTCGCCCTGGCGCGGGAGATGCTGGACGCGGCGGGGCTGAAGGATGTGGACCCGGCGAAGGCGCTGGCTGATGGCTCGGCGATGGATGTGTGGCGCCGGATGATCGCCGCCCAGGGCGGCGACCCGGACGCGACCCTCCCGGTGGCCCGGGAGACGCACGTCGTGACGGCGCCGTCGTCGGGCGTCCTGACCCGCCTCGACGCGTACGACGTCGGCGTCGCCGCGTGGCGGCTTGGCGCGGGGCGTGCGCGCAAGGAGGACGTGGTGCAGGCGGGGGCGGGGGTTGAGCTGCATGCGAAGCCGGGCGCGGTTGTGACCGCGGGCCAGCCCTTGCTGACGCTGCACACGGATACTCCGGAGCGGTTCGACTACGCCTTGCAGGCGGTGGCCGGTTCCTTCGACATCGCCCCCGAGGGCACGGGCTTCGCGGCGACGCCGATCGTCTTGGACCGCATCGCCTAAGCGAGGGAGGGGCGGTCCCTGCGGGGCTTTCCCCAATCCCGCCCCTTCCCGAAACCATGGGGCTCCGCCCCCTGGACCCCCGACAAGATGGCCTCAAACGCCGGCCGGGCTGAAAGATTTCCCCGAGCCGGGGAAATCTTCAGCCCGTCCGGCGTTTGAGGACGAACTCGGCGAAGCCGGTGATGACGGCAACCAGGGCCCCCGCGCCGAGCGGGTTTTCGGGAAGGGGCGGGGTTGGGGAGAAGCTCGCCGCAGGCGGACCTACCGATGAGTTCCGGCGGCCCGCACGGTCTCCCCAACGTGGAAGCCATTAAGCCGCCAGACCTGACCCTCACCGGCACCCTCGACCGAGAGGCCACGCACCGCCTCTGCGAGGAGGCCCGCGCCACGCTGCAAGCGAGCGACGCGGACGTCCTCGTATGCGACGTGGCGGACCTCGGCCCACCCGTCCTCGCCGCAGTGGACGCCCTCGCCAGACTCCAGCTCACCGCCCGTCGAGCGGGTGGCAGGATCCGCCTGCGGAACCCGGCCCCGCACCTGCGCGAGCTACTGCACCTCGTCGGGCTCCCCATTGAGGTCGAGATGGGCCGGCAGGCCGAACAGCGGGAACCACCGGGGCGTGTCCAGGAAGCAGTGGAAGCCCGCGATCCGCCCCTCTGAGATCTCGATGACCTGAACCGCCCACGGCGTGAACCCACCCTTCTCCGGGTCGGGCTTGTAGTGGGCGAAGCCCGGCGTGCCGTTGACGTCGACCGGGAACAGGCGGCTGTCGGCGCAGGACGCGCCCATGGTCGACATGAAGCCGGTGATGTCGGACGTGCCGCGCAGCCACAGGTCGAACGGGGGCATCGTCATGATGGCGTCTTCGTGCAGCAGCGCCGTCAGTGCCGCCATGTCGTACCCCTCGAAGGCCGCGACATAGCGTTCGAGCAGTTTCTGCTGCTCGTCGTCCAGGGGGTCCGACACGGCAGTGTCGTCGGCGTGACCCTCGGCCAGCGTCGCCCGCGCCCGCTGCAACGCGCTGTTGACGGAGGCCACCGAGGTGTCCAGGAGCTCGGCCGCCTCGCTGGCCTTCCACGCGAGGACCTCGCGCAGGATGAGCACTGCCCGCTGCTTGGGCGGCAGTTGCTGCAGGGCGGCGACGAACGCGAGGCGCACCGACTCCTTCGCCACGGCCGCCTCGGCGGGGTCGCTGACGGAGGGCAGCATGCGCGCGTCCGGCATCGGCTCCAGCCATACGTTGTCCGGGCGCGGTGTGAGCGCGGCCTGGGCCAGCGGCGCCGCCGCGGTCAGGTCCATGGGGCGTGCGCGGCGGTTGCCCGCGTTCAGCATGTCCAGGCAGACGTTCGTCGCGATCCTGTACAGCCACGACCTCAGGCTGGAGCGGCCCTCGAACTTCTCGTAGCTCCGCCAGGCGCGCACCATCGTGTCCTGCACCGCGTCCTCGGCCTCGAAGGCCGAGCCCAGCATGCGATAGCAGTACCCGGTCAGCTCGACCCGGTGCTTCTCCAGCGTGACGTCCAGTTCCGACGTCGTCCCTGCGATGTCAGTCATCCCAACCCACCCCTGCGGCTGCCACGAAAGTCCCAGCACTTTGGAAGCTACCGCAGCCCACTGACAACGGCCCCCGGAGTCGGAAAACCCGCAGGCGGGAGAGGGTCGCCCGGAACAGCTAG
Organism: Streptomyces rectiviolaceus; assembly: GCF_039533825.1. Lineage (NCBI taxonomy): Bacteria > Bacillati > Actinomycetota > Actinomycetes > Kitasatosporales > Streptomycetaceae > Streptomyces > Streptomyces rectiviolaceus. The sequence goes on along the minus strand of NZ_BAAAUG010000084.1, from coordinate 140,763 downwards.
TGCGCTGCCACAAGCCCTCGCCGGTCCCGCCGCTCCTGGACGCGAGCGGCGTGCGACCCCCAGACGGTGATGGACGCGACGCCGAGCACCGCGAGCAGCCCAAGGCTCACCGTCCCGGCCCAGCCCCCCGAGTGGAAGGCGACGGCGCCGAGCGTGCCGCCCGCGCTCGATCCCAGGTAGTACGCGGACTGGTAGAGCGCCGAAGCCTGTGCGCGCCCCGCGGTGGCCGTACGGCTCACGGACGAGGAGGCGACCGCGTGACCCGCGAAGAAGCCCGCGGTGATCAGGACGAGCCCGAGCAACACCATGACCAGCGCATCGGAGAGGGAGAGCAGCAGGCCGCCCGCCGTCGTGCTCACCGCCAGGTACAGCGCCCCGCGCCTGCCGAGCCGCGCGACCAGCTTGCCCGCGGCGGCCGATGAGACCGTACCGACGAGATAGACCAGGAAGATCGAGCCGATGATGCCCTGGGGGAGCGAGAAGGGCGCCTCGGTGAGGCGGTAGCCGATCACCGTGTAGACCGCGCCGAACACCGTCATGAACAGCGCGCCGATCGCGTACAGGCGGCACAGCAGCGGGTTGGAGAGGTGTGAACGGATCGTCCTGCCAAGCGCCTTGGGGTTGAGCGAGCCCGCGGTGAAGTGGCGCGGCGCGGGGAGCAGCGCGCGGAAGGCGAGGGCGCACAGGACGGCCACGAGGCCCACCACGCCCACGGCCACGCGCCAGCCCCAGGCCTGCGCGACCCAGCCCGTGATGACGCGCCCGCTCATGCCGCCGATCGAATTCCCCGCCACGAACATGCCGATCGCGGCGACAAGCGCCTTGGGCCTGACCTCCTCGGCGAGGAAGGCCATCGCGGACGCCGGGAGCCCGGCGAGCGCCGCGCCCTGCACGGCGCGCAGCGCGATGAGCGCGCCGATGGAGGGCGCGAAGGGGACGAGAAGACCCACGACCACCGCGACCGTCAGCGAAACCGTCATCAGCGTCCGCCGCCCGAACCGCTCGCTGAGCGCGCTCAGGGGCAGTACGAAGAGGGCGAGGGCGCCCGTGGCGGCCGACACCGTCCAGCTCGCCGTGCTCGCGCTGACGCCGAAGTCGGCGGAGACGAGGGGGAGCAGCGCCTGCGTGGAGTAGAGGAGGGCGAAGGTGGCGACACCCGCCAGGAAAAGGGCGAAGCTCATCCGGCGGTAGCCGGGGCCACCGGGGGTGAGCCGGGAGTCGGCTTCGGCAGAGGCATCGGTGGACGACGGGGTGAGGGCGACCGCGTGGGTGGCGGACGCCCCGCTACTGGCAGGAGGCATGTGTCGAACGTAGGCACAGGTGACTCATCCGTCCAATGCACGGACTGGTCATAATCGTTCCCATGGTGCATGAGCGCAGTTCAGAGCGGCGTCTGTCGCAGAGCAGTTACGTAGGAGACATCGGCGGAGTCACGTCGGTGCCCGCCGAGCTGACCCCGGGGTCCTGGTCCGCGCTGCTCTCGCCGCGGCTCGCGTACTTCGCGGGGGTCGCGCGGACGGAGCACGTGACGCGGGCCGCGCAGGAGATGCAGGTGCCGCAGTCCACGCTGTCGCGTGCGCTGGTACGTCTCGAACAGGACCTGGGGGTCGACCTGTTCGCGCGGCACGGCCGGACGGTGTCCCTGACCCCGGCGGGGCGTACGTTCCTCGCCTCCGTCGAGCGGGCGCTCGGTGAGGTGGAGCGGGCCGCGGAGTCCGTGCGGGCGGACGCGGACCCGGCGTCGGGCAAGGTGGCCTTCGGGTTCCTCCACACGATGGGCTCGGAGACGGTCCCCGGCCTGATCCGCGCCTTCCGCGCGGACCATCCGAGGGTCCGCTTCAGCCTCGTACAGAACTACGGGGAGGCGATGATCGAGCGGCTCCGTGCGGGCGAGCTGGATCTCTGCCTCACCTCGCCCGTGCCGGACGCCCCCGATCTGGTGGCCCGCCGCCTCGACGAGCAGCGGCTGCGCCTCGTCGTGCCGGACGACCACCGGCTTGCCTCCCGGAAGCGGGTCCGCCTCGCGGAGGCGGCGGACGAGGCCTTCGTGACCCTCGAACCCGGCTACGGCCTGCGGCGCATCACGGACGACCTCTGCCAGGAGGCCGGCTTCAAGCCGCGGATCGCGTTCGAGGGGGAGGAGGCGGAGACGCTGCGGGGCCTGGTGGCGGCGGGCCTCGGGGTGGCCCTCCTGCCGCCACCCGCCGTCCCGCGCCCGGGAGTCGTGGAACTGACGGTGACGGGCCAGCGGGCGGTCCGCGAGATCGGCGTGGCCTGGCTGGACGGCCACCCGGATACTCCGCCGGTGGCGGCGTTCAAGAAGTTCCTGCTGGGGAGGAGGGGCAGATTGCTGCCGGAGTAGCGGGGGCCTTGGTGACCGTCATCACCGGCTCCGCCGAGTTCGTCCTCAAACGCCGGACGGGCTATTCCAGCCCGGCCGCACCCGCCACCACCCCTCACCGCTGCCGCATCGACTCCCCGAAGCCCGCGGCGAGCGGCATCCGCAAGCCCAACGGCGGCGGAGCCGCAAGGGCGTCCTCCAGGGGGCGCGCGTACGCGTGGCCGAACAGCGAGCCCAGGACGAAGTCCGATGCCAGAGCCTGGACTTCGGAGTGGTGCTGCTGCAACCGGTGGCCGTCGGAGTGGACTTCGAAGCGGCAGACCTCCCGGTTCGCCTTCTTCGCCCGCTCCGCGAGCCGGAACGAGAGCTCGGGATCGGTCCGCTCGTCGTTCGTGCCGTGCACGATCAGGACCCGCCGCCCCGCGAGCTGTTTCACCGGCTCGGGGGAGGCGGCCACATCGTCCTCGGGGAGCCAAGGGGCCAGTGCGAGGACCGAGTTGACCGCGTCGTGGCCGCTGGCCCGCAGCGCGGCCCGGCCGCCCATGTCCATGCCGACGAGGCAGATCGAGACATCGCCGTAGAGGCGGACGATCTCGTCCGCCGCCCACTCCGCGTCCCGCGCGAGCTGCGCCTGCGCCCCGTTCCACCCGCGGTAGCGGTAATGCACGACGTGCGCGGCAAGCCCCTCGCCACGGCCGTCCTGGGCGAGCCTGCGGCCGAGCGCGCGCACCGCACTCGCGGCGAACGGGGACGGCTTGCGGGCGGAGGTCTCGTGGCCGCCGGGGAGCAGCAGCACCGCGCCGCTGACCGCCGAAGGACGGGTGCCGATCACGCGTCCGAGCCTGGCCGCGCGCGCGGAATCGGGCGTCGCTTGCTGTGCCATGACAGAACAGTGTCAGAAGCGATGGTGTACGCCACCCGTCCGCGGGGTCACTGTTACGTATCGACCCATGAGATCCCCCGGGCGATCTACGCGCGTAGGCGCTAGAGTGCCGAGATGACGAGCCAGACCACCAAAGCCGGTCAGACGGACCGCGAAACGCCAAGCGCCGAACAGATCCGCCGCGCCCCGAAGGTGCTCCTGCACGACCACCTCGACGGCGGCCTGCGCCCCGGCACGATCGTCGACCTCGCCCGCGAGGCGGGGTACGAGTCGCTGCCCGAGACCGACCCCGACAAGCTGGGGATCTGGTTCAGGGAAGCCGCCGACTCCGGTTCGCTGCCGCGCTATCTGGAGACCTTCGCCCACACCTGCGCGGTGATGCAGACGAAGGACGCCCTCAAGCGCGTGGCCGCCGAGTGCGCCGAGGACCTCGCCGAGGACGGCGTCGTCTACGCCGAGATCCGGTACGCCCCCGAGCAGCACCTGGAGCAGGGCCTCACCCTCGAAGAGGTCGTCGAGGCCGTCAACGAAGGCTTCCGGGAGGGCGAGCGGCGCGCGAAGGCGAACGGCCACCGCATCCGCGTGGGCGCGCTGCTCACCGCCATGCGGCACGCCGCCCGCGCCCTGGAGATCGCCGAACTCGCCAACCGCTACCGCGACCTCGGCGTCGTCGGCTTCGACATCGCGGGCGCGGAGGCGGGCTTCCCGCCCACCCGGCACCTCGACGCGTTCGAGTACCTCAAGCGCGAGAACAACCACTTCACCATCCACGCGGGCGAGGCCTTCGGCCTGCCGTCCATCTGGCAGGCCCTGCAGTGGTGTGGCGCCGACCGGCTCGGCCACGGCGTGCGGATCATCGACGACATCCAGGTCGCCGACGACGGCACGGTGAAGCTCGGCCGCCTCGCCAGCTACGTACGCGACAAGCGCATCCCCCTGGAGATGTGCCCCAGCTCGAACCTCCAGACGGGCGCGGCGAGCTCGTACGCCGAGCACCCCATCGGTCTGCTCCGCAAGCTGCACTTCCGGGCCACGGTGAACACCGACAACCGTCTGATGTCCGGCACCAGCATGAGCCGGGAATTCGAGCACCTGGTCGGGACTTTCGGTTACACGCTCGACGACATGCAGTGGTTCACAGTCAATGCGATGAAATCAGCGTTCATTCCTTTCGATGAACGCCTGGCCATGATCAATGACGTCATCAAGCCCGGATATGCCGAGCTGAAGTCCGAATGGCTGTTCCGTCAGACCGCCTCTACCAGGGCTTCTGTCGATGTGTAGCAACAATTGAGGCAATGTGGGCGCGGTCGGGAACATTAATTCCCGGCCGCGTTTTCGCTGTTTCGCTGTTTGCGGACCGCCCCTTCACATGTTTACGGTCGTGGGCCGCTCAAAAGTCCCCGTCATCAAGGACGCATTGAAGATGAAGCAGTCTGCCGCCAAGACCCTCGGTGTCGCCGCTCTCGGCGCCGCCTTCGCCGCCGCCGGCGCGGGTGCCGCGAACGCCGCACCGGGCCTGCCCGACGCCACGGGCGCCCTGGGTTCCGCCACCGCCATGCTGCCCATGGACCAGGTGGGCGAGAAGCTGCCCGCCGGTGGCCCCGAGGCGATCGCCGCCGGCCAGAACGTGGTCGGCAGCACCCTGGAGGCCTCCGCGCCGACCGTGGGCAAGCTCGGCGAGAGCATGAAGCACGCCGACGACCGGGGCAAGCCCGCCGCGGCCGACCCGCTCTCGGGCCTGCTCGGTGGCCTGCCGGTCGCCAAGGCCCTGCCCCTGGACGGTCTGCCCCTCCAGGGCCTGCCCACGCAGGGGCTGCCCGTGAACGGTCTGCCGCTCGGCTGATCCTCACGGTCTCCGCACACGCCGATGGGGCGCATCCCTTCTCCAGGGTGCGCCCCATCGGCGTACGTATGTGGCGGCGAGGGCCGCCGGTTCACCAGGCGGCCTGCCGGGCCTTGCCCTCGGTGGGCAGCAGGACCCAGAGCGCTATGTAGAGCAGGAACTGCGGTCCCGGAAGAAGGCACGAGAGCACGAAGATCACGCGCATCGTGGTCGCCGAAGTGCCGAAGCGCTTGGCGAGGGCGGCACAGACTCCGCCGATCATCCGGCCGTTCGTGGGGCGGGCAAGGGCGGTCATGGTGGCTCCTTCGTGAACCGTCGGCATGAGGTCCGGGGGCGTTTCCCCGATGACTCAAAGCTACGTTCACGAAGCGGGCAAAGCATCGCTCTACGGTGCGATACCGACCCTGGGAATCGTCGGGGTCGCACCCTGAGAAGCGTCCTCCCGCAGGAGGGCGGCGCGATGTTCCACGTCAGTACGGCGGCGGAGCCTGGCCCTGACCGCGGGCACCACGGCGATGTGCGCGAGGGCCACGCCCACCGTGTTCAGGAACAGCGAGTCGATGTCGACGACCTGCCCCGGGACCCCGGTCTGCAGCAGTTCGATGCCGAGCGAGATCAGCGCGCCCGCCGCGACCGTCCGCACCAGCGAACCCAGCGGCGAGACATGGACCCGCCCCCCGGCCAGCGGAAGCAGCAGGCCGAGCGGGGCGAGGAGCAGCAGGCTGCCGCCTATCTGCCGGGCAGCCTGGACAGGACCGAGCGCCAGATCCGCCTTGATGCCGGCGAACGGCTGAAGGTTCGCCGCGCTGACCCAGGGCACGTCCAATGGACGCAGAGTGAGCCAGCCGACGAGCAGAAGATGCGCGACGAGGAGGAGTCCTCCCGCCGCGCGGAAGCGGATGGCGGCCCCGTGGCCGCCCGAGCCTTGACGCACGTCCCCCAAGACGCGCCTAGCGGCAGGATCGGTTCCGCGCATCTCATCCCGGTACGCGGCACTGTCTTGATCGCGCAGGGTGACTGTCTTGTTCGGCTACTTCACGATCTCCGTCGGCGGAGCCACCGTCCCGGGGCGCTGGCGGACCGCCTGGGTGCATTCGTAGCGCCGCAGCGGGTCGTCGCCCGGGCCGCCCATGATCACCTCGCGGTCGTCGCCCGCGGCCGCGCTGTCGGCGAACGTGCACACGACCTGGGCCAGCGCGAACGCCGACAGGTCCTCCGGAGACGCACTGAACCGCAGCGCGTCCTCGGGATCCCCCTTCTCGGGCCCGCTGACGACCGTCCCGCCGCGTACGTCCGTCGCGAAGCCCGCCTGCTTCTCCGGGGCCGACGGTGCGTGCGCGAGCTCGTCGAGGAGCGCCTGCGCGATGCGGACGCGGTCGGTCGTCGCCTTCTCCGTCGGGATCCGCACCGACCGGTCGACGGTCACCAGCTGCGCCGCGCACACCAGGAAGACCTGCACCGGGACCCCGCTGGTGGACTGCGATGCGATGCTCGACCCGGACATCACGCACGGCACCCGGGAGGGACCGGGTCCGAAGTCGGTCGGCACCTCCGTCGAGCGGATCCCGCACCCGGCGAGCGTCGCGGTCAGCGCGGTGGCGAGGAGAGCGGCCCGCAGCCGTCGCCGGTTCATCGTTCGTCTCCCTCGACGACGGACGCGTCGTCGTCCGTGTCGTCCTCCGCCTCGTCCGCGGGCAGCAGCGCCGACGGATCGCGCGGCAGCCACAGCGTGAACACCGCGCCGCCCTCGGGCGAGTTCGCCGCGGTGATCTCCCCGCCGTGGATGTGGGCGTTCTCCAGGGCGATGGAGAGCCCGAGCCCGCTGCCCTCCGAGCGCGGCCGGGACGCGCTCGCCTTGTAGAACCGGTCGAACACGTGCGGCAGTACGTCCTCGGGGATGCCGGGGCCTCCGTCACGCACCGCGATGACGAGCTTCTCGCCCGCGAGCCGCACCGAGACCTCCACCGGGGAGCCACCGTGCTTGAGGGCGTTGCCGATCAGGTTCGCCAGGATGACGTCCAGGCGGCGCGGGTCGAGCCGCACCATGATGCCGCGCTCCGCGTCGAGCTCGACCGCGTCGAGCCAGGCACGGGCGTCGATGCAGGCCGTGATCTGGTCGGCGATGTCGACGTGGTCCAGGACGAGCCTGGCCGTGCCCGCGTCGAAGCGGGTGACCTCCATCAGGTTCTCCACCAGGTCGTTCAGCCGACGCGTCTCGCTGACCACGAGACGTACGGCGGGCTCGATCATGGGATCGACGGAGCCGGTCTCCGCGTCAAGCTCCTCCTCGAGCACCTCCGTCACCGCGGTGATCGCGGTCAGCGGCGTACGCAGCTCGTGCGACATGTCGGCGACGAAGCGCCGCGACGCCTCGTCACGGGCGCTCATGTCGTCGACCTTCTTCTCCAGGCTCTCCGCGGTCCGGTTGAACGTCCGTGACAGATCGGCAAGTTCATCCGTGCCCGACACCCTCAGGCGCGTGTCCAGCTTGCCCTCGCCGAGCCGCCGCGCGGCGACGCCGAGCCGGTGCACCGGTTTGAGCACGGTGGTCGCCGCGGCCTGCGCGAGCAGCGCGGAGCCGATGAGCGCGAGCCCGGTGGCGATGGCGAGCGACCAGCCGAGCGAACTCAGGTCCTTCGCCTCCGGTTCGAGGGACTTGAGCATGTAACCGGTCGGCCCACCGCCGATGACCTTGGCACCGCCCACGAGATACGGGGTGCCGCCGTCGACGGTCCGCTGCCAGTACAGGTGATACGGACTCTTGTTGCTGGAGGTGAGCGGCTGCTCCTTGTTCACCGTCTTGCGCAGCGACTTGGGCACGTCGGCGAGCGTGAAGGCGTCCAGGTCGGAGTAGCCGACGATCGTGTCGCCTTCGCCGTCCTTCCCGATCAGGAGCACGCTGTAGCGCTGGCTGCTGTTGGCCATCGTCCCGGCGGCCTGCTGCAGTTCGTCCTGGGTCGGATTGGGCGGCAGCGCACCTGCGCGGGTCTGCATCTCCTGCTGGAAGTCCTTCAGGGCCGCGTCCTGCGCGCGCGTCAGGACCGCCTCGCGGTTCAGCCAGTACGCGATTCCGGAAGCCGTCACGGCGGCGGTGAGCGCCACCAGACCGAACACCACGACAAGACGGAGCCGCAGGCTCGTGAAGCGCAGCCCCGCCAGTATCGCCTTGCGCGCCGCGGCCCAACCGCGGAGCTTGTCCTGCGGTTTGGTCACTGAGGAGTGTCCAGCCGGTAGCCGACCCCACGCACCGTACGGATCAGCGTCGGCGAGGACGGCACGTCCTCCACCTTCGCGCGCAGGCGCTGCACACACGCGTCGACGAGCCGGGAGTCACCGAGATAGTCGTGCTCCCACACCAGGCGCAGCAACTGCTGCCGCGACAGCGCCTGTCCGGGCCTGCGGCTCAGCTCCAGGAGCAGCCGCAGCTCGGTCGGCGTGAGCTGCAGATCCTCGCCGTTCTTCGTGACGGTCATCGCGGCACGGTCGATGACGAGCGAACCGAAGGTCGCCGCGTCATTGGCCTCGCGCTCACCGCGCCGCAGAACCGCACGGATACGGGCGTCGAGCACCCGTCCCTGCACGGGTTTCACGACATAGTCGTCGGCACCGGACTCGAGCCCGACGACCACGTCGATGTCATCGCTGCGCGCGGTCAGCAGAATGATCGGCAACTGGTCGGTGCGCCGGATGCGACGGCACACCTCGAATCCGTCGATGCCCGGCAGCATCACATCCAGCACGATCAGGTCCGGCCGCTGCTCACTGAGCAGCTTCAGGCCGTCCTCGCCGGTGGCAGCAGTAGCCACCCGATGCCCTTGGCGGGTGAGCGAAAGCTCAAGGGCCGTACGGATGGCGTCGTCGTCCTCGATCAGCAACAGGGAAGGCACGGACGTCATTCTGTCCCATGACATGGGCACAGTTCGACTGTTGGAGCGCTCCCACACTTCTCCCCTACAAGCAGATTGGCTGTTGCAGGCCTGTGACAGTCGGCGGACACCGTCATGAAGTGGGTCCGGCAGAGTTTTGGTCACACGGAAGAAGCCGGACTCCACCGACGGGGGGCGCGAGATGAACACACTGCACAGCACCAGCTCAAGCGCAGTAATCACGCGTCTCCACGACGTGATCCGGCCTGCCGAGAGGCACGAGAAGTCCGGTGCCGTGAGCGGGCGGGGGTGCGCTCGCGGCACCGGGCGTCAGCACACCGCGTACATGACGGTGGTTGACGCGTTCCGGGGGGAAACCCGCGCGGACGACGGGGGGGCTCACGGGGGAGCCGCGTACAGGGAGGACACGGGGGAGCGCACATCAGGGCCGGAGGCGGAGTTCACCGCCTACGTCCAGGAGCGTCGTGCCTCCCTGTACGCAACCGCCTATCACCTGACCGGTGACCGTTTCGAGGCCGAGGACCTGCTCCAGAGCGCCCTCTTCTCGACGTACCGGGCCTGGGACAGGATCAGCGACAAGGCCGCGGTCGGCGGATACCTCCGCCGCACCATGACCAACCTGCACATCAGCGCCTGGCGGCGCCGCAAGCTCAACGAGTACCCGACCGAGGAGCTGCCGGAGACGGCGGGCGACACGGACGCGATGCGTGGCACCGAACTCCGTGCGGTTCTCTGGCAGGCCCTGGCCCGCCTCCCCGAACTGCAGCGGACGATGCTGGTCCTTCGCTACTACGAGGGCCGCACGGACCCCGAGATCGCGGACATCCTCGACATCAGCGTGGGCACGGTGAAGTCCAGCATCTGGCGCTCCCTGCGCCGGCTGCGCGAGGACGAGGTCCTCAGCTTCGGCCGTGACCAAGAAGAGTCCTTCGGCGAGTTGGTCGCCTAGGGATCACGGGGGTCGCCGCTCCCGGGGGGAGGCGGCGGTAGCACGGGGGATCACGGGGGATCCACGGGGGAACAAGTGGCGGGACCGGAAGGCCGGGGGGTCTTTCCGGTCCTTCTGCTGTGTTCGGGGCTTCGGCCCCGCGCGGAGCTACGCGGCGTCGGCGCGAGCCTTGACGCACCGCCCGGCGGCAGCGGCGGCGACCCGCCCCAAGGCCTCGTCCTTCCCGCAGGGATGAGCACCCAGCGCGCTCTGCCGGGCGACGATGGCGCGCTCGGCGCGCATCAGCCGCCAGCCCCTGCGCAGCAGGAACGCCACGGACTTGCGCCCCTCGCGCAGATCACGCAGAAGCCGCCGCCGGAAGGTGGTGGACGGCCGGCCACGGAGACAGATCGCGTCGGCGAGCACGCCGATCTCCCGGCACCGCCCCACGATGTCCGCCGCGAAGATTCCCTCCGCGATGAAGACGGGGGTGCGCTCGATGTCCATCGCGGACTCGCCCGTGCGCGAGCTGGTGGCGATGTCGTAGACGGGGACGCGCGTACGTCCCGTACGGCACAGCTGCTCGATGGCGGCGACGGCGACGTCCGAGTCCCAGGAGGCGGGAGAGTCCCAGTCGATGTCCGCGCTGCCGGGGACCTGCGGCAGCGTCGGGTCGTCACCCTCCTTGTAGAAGTCGTCGAGGCACAGGACGGGCAGCCCGGAGCGGGCGGCGAACGACGACTTGCCTGAACCGGAGGGGCCGGCGAGCAGCACGACTCGGGTGGGTATCGGGGGATGGGAACTCACGAGAGACCAGTGTGCTGCATTGAGCCGCCCAGGCGACCCCATGGGTAGGGCTTTGGTGCCCGCGACACACCTCAACTACGCTACGTGCGCATCTGATTACCCAAGAGGATTCGGGCGGTACCCATGGCACGGCACGCAGCAGCCTCCAAGCACCTCTCCCGCGCCCTTCTGCGCGCGGGACTGACGGTCACCGTCGCGGGAACGGCGCTCGGCATCGGCGGCGCGGCGACGGCGAACGCCGCGCCGGCCCCCACCCCCCAGGCGTCCGAAAATCTGCCGGCGGCCGGCGCGGGGGTGTTCCGTGCGGTGCAAGAGGTCACCGCGGGTGGGCTCGGTCCTGTCAAGGAGCTGAAGCTCAACCCGCTCGCGGGCACCGGGGTCGACCCACTGGACAACGCGGTGGGCACCCGGATCGCGGACTTCAAGCCGGTCTCGACGGCGCCGGTGACGGCGCCGCTGACGAAGGGCGGAGCGCTGAACGACCTGCCGCTGGTGAGCCAGGCCGCGGGGCTGCTGCCCGGCTGAACCGCAGGGGCGTCACCCCTTCCGCAGCGGTACTTCCCGCACCAGCCAGGCCACCGCGAACGCCACGGCCCCCAGCAGCGCGGCTCCGATGGCCACGCCGTGCAGCCCGCTGGTGACCGCCGTCCGCACCGCGTCCCGCACCGCCTTCGGCATCTCCCGCACCGCTTCGGGCGTCCACGACATGCCGCCCTCCGGCATCCCGGCCGACGCGACCCGGCTCGAGTAGACCGCGCCGAGCACGGCGATCCCGAGCGAGCCGCCGATCGTCCGGAGGAGGGTGGCGGTGCCGGTGGCCGCGCCCATGTCGCGGGGCTCCGCGCTGTTGATGGTGATCAGGAGCGTGCTCTGCATCAGGAAGCCCATGCCGGTGCCGAGTACGAGGGTCAGGGCGGAGGTCACCGCCGTCGGGGTGTCCGCGCCGATCGCGAGGAGCGCGAGCCCGCCCACGGCCGTCAGTGCCCCGCCGATGACGGGGTAGGCGCGGTAGCCGCCGCCGTTGGACGTGACCCGTCCCAGCAGGAGCTGCGCCCCGAACATCCCCGCCATCAGCGGGAGCAGCAGCATTCCGCTGGCCGTCGATGACGCGCCGCGTACGAACTGCATGTACTGCGGCAGATAGGCGGATGCCCCGAGCATGGCCGCGCCCACCAGGAAGGTGAGGACCTGGGCGAGCGTGAAGTTGCGGTCGGCGAAGAGCCGGGGCGGGATGATCGGCTCGGGGACCCGCCGCTCGACCCGGGCGAACCAGACCAGAGCGCCGGTGCCGAGCGCTCCGAGCCCGAGGATCTGCGGCGACGTCCAGTCGTACGTCGTGCCGCCCCAACTGCCGAGCAGCGTCAGGGACAGGATGCCCGCGGAGAGCAGCGCGGCCCCCGCGTAGTCGATGCGTGCGGTGCTCCGCTCGCCGGGCAGGTGCAGGCGGAGGCCGACGACGAGCAGGGCGATCGCGCCGACGGGCACGTTGACGTAGAAGACCCAGCGCCAGTCGAACTGGTCGGTGAGGAAGCCGCCGAGCAGCGGCCCGCCGACCAGCGCGACGGGCATCATCGCGCCGACCATCGACTGCGAGCGGCCGGCCTGCGACGGCGGCAGCATGACGCCGATGATCGAGATGGCGCCGACCATGAGCCCCCCGGCGCCGAGCCCCTGGACGGCGCGGAAGGCGATGAGCTGCCCCATGTCCTGGGCGAGCCCGGAGAGCACGGAGCCCGCGAGGAACACCGTGATCGACCAGATGAAGCTGCCCTTGCGTCCGTACAGGTCGCCGAGCTTGCCCCAGAGGGGAGTGGAGACGGAGGCGGTCAGCAGAAAGGCGGTCACCACCCAGGAGAGGTGGTCGAGGCCGCCGAGGTCGCCGACGATCGTGGGCAGGGCGGTGCCGACGATCGTGCCGTCGAGCAGACCGAGCATCAGGCCAAGGAGGAGCCCGAAGAGGACGAGCTTGGACGGGCCGCCCGACTCGGCGGGCGGCTGTTCGGCGTCCGGGGTGTCCGGGGTGCTCGTTTCATCCGTACGTTGACTCATGGCTCCCCCAGAAGAAATGACGCAGCGTCAGGCGGTGTATGGGCGGATGGACTTGGCGTCCCGCAGGGCGTGCGCCCACCAGGTCAGCTGGTCGAGCAGCGCCTTGGCCGCCGTGTCGACCTGGGGGTCGTCGACGGTGCCGTCCTCGCCGAACCGGCCCCAGGCGTTGTGGAAGCTGACCGTGTTGCGGATGGTCGTGGCGTTCAACTCGGCCATGACGACGCGGAGTTGTTCCACCGCGCGCAGACCGCCCGACAGGCCGCCGTAGGAGACGAAGCCGATCGGCTTCGCGTGCCACTGCTCGTTGTGCCAGTCGATGGCGTTCTTCAGGGACGCCGGGAAGCTGTGGTTGTACTCCGGCGTGATGAAGATGAACGCGTCGGCCGCCGCGAGGCGCGGAGAGACCAGGGCGAGGGCCTCCTCGGTGCCGGGTGCGGGCGGCTGCCCGAAGGCGGGGAGGGCGGTGGGCAGCGGGGTCTCGGAGAAGTCGACGACATCGGCGGTCAGGTCGTCGCGCTGGGCGAGATGCCCCGTGAGCCACTGCGTGACGACGGGTGCGAACCGGCCCTCGCGGGTGCTGCCGACTACGACGGCCACGCGGAGGGGGTGGGCGGTGCTGCTGCTGGTCATGGGGGACCCCTGGGAACGTTGGGATGTGTACGGCGTATCTAGATGCGTACAACGTACACGTCAGTGTGTACAGCGTCCACTGAGAGATACGTTGTACGCTCGCGTCCCGATGAGAGGAGCCCGGCTGTGGCTGGCCAGAAGAAGGACGGCAAGGCGGCGGTGCCGGACAAGTCGCTCTGGGAGCGCCTGGAGCAGCCGGCGGCGCCCCGCGCCTCGCTGTCCCTGGAGCGCATCGGGGCCGTCGCGGTGGAGGTCGCCGACGCGGAGGGCTTCGCCGCCGTCACGATGCGACGGCTCGCCACGGAGCTGGGGGTCGCGCCCATGGCGGCGTACCGGCATGTCTCGGGCAAGGACGACCTGTGGGCGCTGATGGCCGAGAGGGTGGCGGCCGAGCACCGGATTCCCGAGGAGCTGACCGAGTGGCGTGAGGTGCTGCGGGCCTTCGCCCTGCTGACCCGGGACATGATGCTGCGTCACCCGTGGGTGGGTCAGTTGCCCACGGCCCTCTTCGTGCTCACCCCGGGCCGGATGGCCATCGCCGAGCGGCAGTTGGCGGCGCTCGACGGCCTCGGTCTTGACGAGGACGCCATGATGATGGCCTTCCGCACGGTCAGCTCCTACGCGCACGGCGCGGCCTCGTCCGAAGTGGCCCTGCGGGACTGGACGGAGTCGGAGGGCTGGTCGTCCGGCGCCGAGACCCGGATGGGCCTCGCGCCGCAGATGACGTACCTCATGGACACCGGCCGCTACCCCACCTACCAGCGCTACGGCCGGCGCTCGCGCCGCAAGGACGACGCCACCTGGATGTACGAGACGGGCCTCGAATGTGTCCTGGACGGCATCGCGGCCCGGCTCGGCATCTGACGGCGCCCGCGGGAAAGGGCCCGCCGAAAGCGCCCGCCGGAAAGGGCGAAGCCCCGGCCCTCCTGGACGGAGGAGGGCCGGGGCTTCGTGGTGCGGAGAGTGGTCCGGTGCGGCTCAGTACGAGGAGCCGGACGCGCCCAGCGAACCCGTGGGGTGCCAGACCGTCTTGGTCTCCAGGAAGGCCGTCAGGCGGTGCGTGCCCGGATCCGCCGACCAGTCCACAGGCTGTGGACGGACGACGCGCTTGAGGTTGTCCGCCGCGGCGACCTCAAGCTCCTTGGCCAGTACGTCGTCCTCGACGCCCGCGAGGTCGATCGCGTTCACGTCCTGGTGCGCGGCGAGCGACGGGGTGATCTCCGCCGTACGGCCGGACAGGATGTTCACGACGCCGCCCGGCAGGTCGGAGGTGGCGAGCACCTCGCCGAGGGAGAGGGCCGGGAGCGGGGAGTTCTCGCTGGCGATCACCACGACCGTGTTGCCCGTCGCGATCACCGGGGCGATGACGGACACCAGGCCGAGGAACGACGACTTCTGCGGGGCGACGACCGTCACCACGCCCGTCGGCTCGGGCGACGAGAGGTTGAAGAAGGGGCCCGCGACCGGGTTTCCGCCGCCCACGATCTGGGCGATCTTGTCGGTCCACCCCGCGTACCAGACCCAGCGGTCGATCGCCGCGTCCACGATCGCGGCGGCCTTGGACTTGGACAGGCCCTCCGCCTCTGCGACCTCACGGACGAACTGGTCCTTGCGGCCCTCCAGCATCTCCGCGACGCGGTAGAGGATCTGGCCGCGCAGGTAGGCCGTCTTGCCCGCCCAGGCGCCCTGCGCCTTGCGCGCGGCGACGACCGCGTCACGCGCGTCCTTGCGGGACGACAGCGGGGCGTTGGCCAGCCACTTGTCCTTGGAGTCGGTCACCTCGTACACCCGGCCGCTCTCGCTGCGGGGGAACTTGCCCCCGACGTACAGCTTGTAGGTCTTGAAGACACTCAAACGCTGCTCAGACATCGAGGTAAGCCTCCAGGCCGTGGCGGCCGCCCTCGCGGCCGTAACCCGATTCCTTGTAGCCGCCGAAGGGCGAGGTCGGGTCGAACTTGTTGAACGTGTTGGCCCAGATGACGCCCGCGCGCAGGCGATCGGCGACCGCGAGGATGCGGGAGCCCTTCTCCGTCCAGATGCCGGCGGAGAGGCCGTACTGGGTGTTGTTGGCCTTGGCGACCGCTTCTTCCGGCGTGCGGAAGGTGAGGACCGAGAGCACCGGGCCGAAGATCTCGTCGCGGGCGACGGTGTGCGCCTGCGTGACGTTCGTGAAGAGCGTCGGCGCGAACCAGTAGCCGGATGAGGGGAGTTCGCACGGGGCGGACCAGCGCTCGGCGCCTTCGGCCTCGCCGGTCTCGGTCAGGGCCTTGATCCGGGCGAGCTGCTCGGCGGAGTTGATCGCGCCGATGTCCGTGTTCTTGTCCAGCGGGTCGCCCAGACGCAGGGTGGTCAGGCGCCGCTTGAGGGCGTCGAGGACCTCGTCCTGGACCGACTCCTGTACGAGGAGGCGCGAGCCCGCGCAGCAGACCTGGCCCTGGTTGAAGAAGATGCCGGTGACGATGCCCTCGACGGCCTGGTCGATGGGGGCGTCGTCGAAGACGATGTTCGCGCCCTTGCCGCCCAGTTCGAGCGTGACCTTCTTGTCCGTGCCCGCGACCTGGCGTGCGATGGCCTTGCCGACGGCGGTCGAGCCGGTGAAGGCGACCTTGTTCACGTCCGGGTGGGCGGTGAGGGCCGCGCCCGCGTCGCCGTACCCGGGAAGGATGTTGACGACGCCCTTGGGGAGGCCCGCCTGGCGGCAGATGTCCGCGAAGAACAGGGCACTCAGGGGAGTGGTCTCGGCGGGCTTCAGGACGACCGTGTTGCCCGTCGCGAGCGCCGGGGCGATCTTCCAGGCGAGCATCAGGAGCGGGAAGTTCCAGGGGATGACCTGGCCCGCGACGCCCAGGGGCTGGGGGTTCGCGCCGTACCCGGCGTGGTCGAGCTTGTCGGCCCAGCCCGCGTAGTAGAAGAAGTGCGCGGCGACCAGGGGGAGGTCGGCGTCGCGCGTCTCCTTGATGGGCTTTCCGTTGTCGAGGGTCTCCAGGACGGCCAGTTCGCGGCTGCGCTCCTGGATGATCCGGGCGATGCGGAAGAGGTACTTGGCGCGCTCGGCGCCCGGCAGCACCGACCACTTCTCGAAGGCCTTGCGGGCGGCCTTCACCGCGCGGTCGACGTCCTCGGACGATGCCTGCGCGACTTCGGAGAGGACCTCTTCGGTGGAGGGCGAGACGGTCTTGAAGACCTTGCCGTCCGCGGCCTCCACGAACTCGCCGTCGATGAACAGGCCGTACGACGGCGCGATGTCGACGACGGAGCGGGACTCCGGGGCGGGTGCGTACTCAAAAGCCGTGGAAGCCGAAGGTGTGGAAGTCATGGGTCAGTCCACCGTCACGTAGTCGGGGCCGGAGTAGCGGCCCGTGGCCAGCTTCTGGCGCTGCATCAGCAGGTCGTTGAGGAGCGATGAGGCGCCGAAGCGGAACCAGTGGTTGTCCAGCCAGTCCGCGCCCGCCGTCTCGTTCACCAGGACGAGGAACTTGATCGCGTCCTTGGAGGTGCGGATGCCGCCCGCGGGCTTCACCCCGATCTGTACCCCGGTCTGCTCGCGGAAGTCGCGTACGGCTTCCAGCATCAGGAGGGTGTTCGCGGGGGTGGCGTTGACGCCGACCTTGCCGGTCGAGGTCTTGATGAAGTCCGCTCCCGCGAGCATGCCGATCCAGCTCGCACGCCGGATGTTGTCGTACGTGGACAGCTCGCCGGTCTCGAAGATGACCTTGAGCCGGGCCTCGCCGGAGGCTTCCTTCACGGCGCGGATCTGCTCGAACACCGTCATGTAGTCACCCGCGAGGAAGGCGCCGCGGTCGATGACCATGTCGATCTCGTCGGCACCCGCCGCGACTGCCTCGCGGACGTCGCCGAGCTTCACGCCGATGGCGGCGCGGCCCGCGGGGAAGGCGGTCGCGACGGACGCGACCTTGACGCCGCTGTCGCCGACGGCCTCCTTGGCGGTGGCCACCATGTCCGGATAGACGCAGACCGCGGCGGTCTTCGGGGTGCCGCGGTCGGTCGGATCGGGGTGCACGGCCTTCGCGCCGAGTGCCCGGACCTTGCCCGGGGTGTCGGCGCCCTCCAGCGTCGTCAGGTCGATCATCGAGATGGCGAGATCGATGGCGTACGCCTTCGCCGTGCTCTTGATCGAACGCGTGCCGAGCGCTGAGGCGCGTGCCTCCAGGCCGACCGTGTCGACGCCGGGCAGCCCGTGGAGGAAGCGGCGCAGGGTGCGGTCCGACGCTGTGGCGTCGCTCAGCGCGTGCGCGTGTGCGGATGCAGTTGCGGGTGCAGTGGGCATGGTCACGAGGGGAGCATATCTACGCGCGTAGCGGCTGTACAGGGGGCGGGTGGTATCGGGGGCTATGGCGGTGGTGGCGGGTCCTGCGAACCCGGCGGGCGCGGTCGGCGGACGTGCGGCCCCATGAGCAGGGCGGGGCGCGACGGCGGATGTCTTCCGCCCACCCCGCCCGATCGCCCGGCGACTGGGGTGTCCGTCGCCAAGTGGTGGTGCGTCCGCCTGCCGGGCAAGGCCCCCACAGGGGGCCCGGCGCGGAACTCAGGCAGAATCGACGCATGACCGACCCCCAGCACCCCGTGGCGGAGCCCGAGTACCCCGAGTACAAGGACCGGACCTTCCGGTCGTCCGGCGGTATCGCCGGAGGCGTCCTGCTGCTCGCCCTCGGCGGCTGGCTCGGCATCGACGCGATGATCCGGGGGGAGGGCCGCACTCCGTGGCTCGCGCTCGCCGGGCTGCTCCTGGCGGTGCCGCTCGTCGTCGCCTTCACCGTGCGCCCCGCCGTGTACGCCAACGACGACCGGCTCCGCATCCGGAACCCCTTCCGGACCATCACGCTGCCGTGGGCGTCCGTCTCGGGGCTGCGCTCCGGGTACTCGAACGAGGTCTTCACCCAGTCCGGCGCCAAGTACCAGCTCTGGGCCATCCCGGTCTCCCTGCGCGGCCGCAAGAAGGCCGCCAGGAGGAAGTCGCAGGGGACGGCCGCCGGTGATCCGAGCGTCGCGAACGCGCGGCGCCCCGGTGAGGCGGAGTCCCTCCGCGCGCCCGGCGACCAGATCATGGACGACCTGCGCGAACTCTCCGAACTGCGGGCAGGCGCGAAGTCCGCGCAGGGCGAGCCCGTGGTGCGCTGGGGCTACGAGATCCTCGCACCGGCCGTGGCCGGGGCGGTGCTGCTCGCGGTGGTCCTCGCCGTCGCCTAGAAGCGTTCGCGGGCCGGCGGGCTCACGGGCTCACGCGTTTCCGGGCTGACGCGATCACGCGTTCCCGCGCTTACGGCGGGCCCATCCAAGCCAGCAGCATGTGGCCCCCGAACGCCGCCGATGTCACGGCCGCGGCCACCATCACCGTCACGGCGGCATGGGTCCGCGCGCGGGCCAGCGCCGCCGCGAGCGGCAGCAGCAGGGGAAAGCCGGGGAGCAGGAAGCGGGCCCGCGGGAAGTAGACCCCCTTGCTGCCGAGCACGATCAGCAGCAGAAGCCCCGTGAAGATCAGCAGCGGCAGCGGCTGGCGGTCGCAGACCGACAGGACGAACAGCGCCACCGAACCCAGCAGCGTCGCCGTCACCATGATCAGGAACAGCTGCGGACGCTGGACCGACAGCAGGTCCGTCATGGTCCGCACCGTCGCGACCCCGCCGTCCCACTCGTTGCGCCACAGCTTCTGTACGGCGAAGTAGCCGTCCCAGCGGCCGAGTCGCAGCCCCACCCAGCCGACGTACGAAAGCCAGCCGAGCGGGGCAAGCAGGGCGCCCGTCAGGATGCGTACAGAGAGTACGGAGAGACCGCCCCGGCGGAACAGCGTGAGCAGCGCCGTGAGGGAGACCGCCGCCGCGAGTGCGACCCCCGTGGGGCGGGTCAGGCCGGCGAGCGAGGCCAGCGCGCCCGCCCAGATCCAGCGGCCGGTGAGCACGGCGTACAGCGCCCACGCGGTGAGCGCCGTGAAGAGCGACTCCGTGTAGCCCATCCACTGCACGAGCGCGACGGGCAGCGAGCCCCAGAGGGCGGCGAGCAGTACGCCCGCCCTGCGCCCGTACAGGTGGTCGCCCACCGCGAAGATCCCCCACGCCGCGAGGAACGAGCAGGCGACGGCGACCGCGAGACCCACGGCCCCGCGCGGCTCCGGGACGATCACGCTGCCCGCCCTGATGAGCAGGGGATGCAGGGGGAAGAAGGCGAGGTTGTTCGCGTCGATCTGGGTGCCCAGGGTGTGCGCGTAGCCCTTGTCGGCGATCTTCAGGTACCAGTCGCAGTCCCATGACTCCGCCAGGAGGTGCCAGACGTCCCGGCGCTCCCTGCGCGCCCAGAGGGCGAGGACCAGGGCGCCGAAGAGGCGTACGGCGCCGTACGCGAGGAGCGCGGGCGACGCGTGCCGCAGGGCGCGGGCGGCGCGTGCGGGGCGGCCCCGGGAGCGGCCCGGGGTGATGCGGGGGCGGAGGGTCGGGGGGACGATCCGGGGTGGGGCGGCGGACGTCGAGGCGGTCGAGGTCTCTGGGGTCGGTCCGTACGGCACTGCGGCAGCTCCCGGAACGTGATCGTGCGCTGCCGGTCACCCTTCCTGGGGGACCGGCAGCGCACCGGATCGCTGCGGCAGCTGCGCCGACCGAACCACTCGGACGGGTGGCGACCCTGCGGCCACCCGCCTCGGATACCCGCTAGATGCCCGCGGCCGCGGACAGGTCGCGCTTGATCGCCGCGAGGAGATCCGTGGCCTCCGCGCGGGCGGTGGGCAGGCCGGACTTCGCCGACACCGGGACCACCACCTCCAGGTAGCACTTCAGCTTCGGCTCCGTGCCGCTCGGGCGCACGATGACGCGGGCCCCGTCGAGCGTGTAGCGCAGGCCGTCCGTGGGCGGCAGCTTGTCCGTGCCCCGCGTCAGGTCCTCGGCCTTCGTCACGGGCAGGCCCGCGAGCGCCGTCGGCGGCTGCTCGCGCAGGCGGCGCATCGCGTCCGCGATCAGGGAGAGGTCCTCCACGCGGACCGACAGCTGGTCGGTGGCGTGCAGGCCGTGCTCGACGGCCAGGTCGTCCAGGAGGTCGAGCAGCGTGCGGCCCTGCTCCTTGAGCTCGGAGGCCAGCTCCGTGAGCAGGAGCGCCGCCGTGATGCCGTCCTTGTCGCGTACGCCGTCGGGGTCCACGCAGTAGCCGAGGGCCTCTTCGTAGCCGTAGCGCAGGCCCTCCACGCGGGCGATCCACTTGAAGCCGGTGAGGGTCTCCTCGTACGCGAGGCCCGCCTTCTCCGCGATCCGGCCCAGGAGGGAGGAGGACACGATCGACTCGGCGAACGTGCCGCGTGCGCCTCGGCGTACGAGGTGGGCTGCGAGGAGGGCGCCCACTTCGTCACCCCGGAGCATGCGCCAGTCGGTGCCGTCCTTGACCGCCGCCGCGCAGCGGTCCGCGTCCGGGTCGTTGGCGATGATCAGGTCCGGGTCCACCTCGCGGGCCTTCGCGAAGGAGAGGTCCATCGCGCCCGGCTCCTCCGGGTTGGGGAACGCGACGGTCGGGAAGTCCGGGTCCGGCTCCGCCTGTTCCGCTACGAGTACGGGGGCGGGGAATCCCGCCCGCTCGAACGCCGCGAGGAGGGTGTCCTTGCCGACGCCGTGCATGGCCGTGTAGACGGTGCGGGCCGTGCGGGGCGAGCCGGGGGCCAGGACGGCGTCCGTACGCGCCAGATAGGCGTTCAGGACGTCGTCCGTGAGGGTTTCCCAGCCGGTCTCGGGGCGGGGGACGTCGTGGAGGGTGGCGACCGCGTCGATCTGCGCCGCGATCTCCGCGTCCGCGGGCGGGACGATCTGGGAGCCGTCGCCGAGGTAGACCTTGTAGCCGTTGTCGCGCGGAGGGTTGTGGCTCGCGGTCACCTCCACGCCCGCGACGGCGCCGAGGTGCCTTATGGCGAAGGCGAGTACGGGGGTGGGGAGCGGGCGGGGCAGCACCGCCGCCTTGAGCCCCGCGCCCGTCATGACCGCCGCGGTGTCGCGCGCGAAGTCCTCCGACTTGTAGCGGGCGTCGTAGCCGATCACTACGGGGCCGTCGGTTTGGTTCTTGGACTTGAGGTACGCGGCGAGGCCCGCGGCCGCGCGGATGACTACGGAGCGGTTCATGCGCATGGGGCCCGCGCCGAGCTCGCCGCGGAGACCGGCGGTGCCGAACTGGAGGGTGCCGCTGAACCGGGCGGCCAGCTCTTCGGTGTCCCCGCTCTCGATGAGCTTGGCGAGCTCCTCGCGGGTGTCGGGGTCCGGGTCCTCGGCCAGCCAGGCCTGGGCCCGCGCGATGAGTTCAGAGTCGTCCAGCACGTGACGTCAGCCTCTCGTATGCGGAGTTCTAATGCGGGGGTTCTCCGGGTACTCCTACCCGGGGTGCGGCCCTGCGGGCGCATTCGCCCGGTGCGGCCCGTCGGGGTGTTCCTGTCCCGCCGCTTCGCGACGGATCTTTCCCGCCCACCCACCCGATCACCCCGCAGCGGGTACACCTACCCGGTCCGGCCTGGTGGGGGCTTCCTGCTCTACCCACCCGATCACCCCGCAGTGGGTACACCTACCCGGTCCGGCCTGGTGGGGGCTTCCTGCCCCACCCGCCCACCCACCCGATTACGCCCGAAGCTCCGGGGCAATCGGGTGGGCGGGCGGGAAAGCTTGTGCGGCAACCGACTCCGACGCTCAGACGCAATCGGACGGGCGGGTGGTCACCAACGCTGCGGGGCAATCGGGCGGGTGGGCGGGAAAGCCTGTGCGGCAGCGATCGCCGCAGGCTGCCAAGCCGCCGTGCAGCGGCACCCCGCCCGGCAACTGGCCGCCGCCTGGCAGAGGCACCCCGCCCAGCAAAGGCGCCCCCGCCCGGACAAGGCGCCCCCGCCAGGAAAAATCAGATGCGGCCCAGGACCTGACCCAGCAGCTCACCCATGCGGGTAGCACTGTCGCGGCCCGCCTGGAGGACCTCCTCGTGGTTCAGCGGCTCGCCCGTCATGCCCGCGGCGAGGTTCGTGACCAGGGAGATGCCGAGCACCTCCGCGCCGGCCTCGCGCGCGGCGATCGCCTCAAGGACCGTCGACATGCCCACCAGGTCCGCACCGATCGTGCGGGCCATGCGGATCTCCGCCGGAGTCTCGTAGTGCGGGCCGGGGAACTGCGCGTAGACGCCCTCTTCGAGGGAGGGGTCGATCTCCTTGCAGAGGGTGCGCAGACGCGGGGAGTAGAGATCCGTGAGGTCCACGAAGTTCGCGCCGACGATCGGCGAGGTGGCCGTCAGGTTGAGGTGATCGCTGATCAGGACCGGCTGACCGGGGCGCATGCCCTCGCGCAGGCCGCCGCAGCCGTTCGTCAGCACGATCGTCTTGCAGCCCGCGGCCACCGCGGTACGCACGCCGTGCGCGACGGCGGCGACGCCACGGCCCTCGTAGTAGTGGGTGCGGCCCAGGAAGACGAGGGCGCGCTTGTCACCGACCTGGAAGGAGCGGATACGGCCGCCGTGCCCCTCCACAGCCGGCGGCGGGAAGCCGGGCAGCTCGGTGACGGGGAACTCGGCGTCGGGCACGCCGAGCGCGTCGACGGCCGGCGCCCAGCCGGAGCCCATCACAAGGGCTACGTCGTGGGTCTCGGCGCCCGTCAGCTCACGCAGGCGCGCGGCGGCGGCGTCGGCGGCGGCGTAGGGGTCGCCCTGGATGTCGTCCGGAATAACTGAAGCGTTCACGCGGACGAGAGTAGCCGCTCACGCCCTACGCGCGTAGATGACGATGCTCACGGGATTCGGATCGTTGTCTTGTCGTTTCCGACGAGAGCCCGACGAGAGCCCGACGAGAGGTCCGACGAGAGCCCGACGAGAGGTCCGAAGTCGGACAGGAGTCGGGCGGAAGTCCCCCGGGGAGTCCCGCCGCCCGCCTAGCAAGGCCGCTTCCGCAGCTCCATCACGTAATCGTGGGGCGCTCCCGCGGTCTCCGCCGCGTCGGCAAGCTCCCCCAGATAGCGGGCGGACGGCAGGCCGCCCTCGTAACCATTGAGTACGTACACCCAGGCGGGTTCCTCGCCGTCGAGGGTGTGCACGCGCACGCGCATGCGCCGGTAGACGTCGAGCCCCACGCCCTCCCACCGGTCCATGGAGTCCTCGTCCATGGGGGCGACGTCGTAAAGCGTGACGAAGACCTGCGAGCGCGGCGCCTCGACGATCGTGGCGAGCGCGCCCTCCCACCCCATGTGCTCTCCGCCGAAGGTCAGCCGCCAGCCGTTCAGCCAGCCGGTCTGGCGCAGCGGCGAGTGCGGGGCGCGGCGTGACATGAGCCGCGGATCCAGATTGCCGGCGTACGCGGCGTAGAGCGACATGTGGTCGAGGGTACGGCAGGCGACGCGTGCGTCCCTCCGGTAACGGAAGTGCCCTTCTTGTAGGGAGAACGGCCCGGATGGAGCCCCCGGGGCGAAGCACCTTGAAGCGTGCGGGACAATGGAGTACGTGACTCGGATCGTGATCATTGGCGGCGGACCCGGCGGATACGAGGCGGCACTCGTTGCCGCCCAGCTCGGCGCGGAGGTGACCGTCGTCGACTGCGACGGTCTGGGCGGGGCGTCGGTGCTCACCGACTGCGTCCCGTCGAAGACTCTGATCGCCACGGCCGAGGTGATGACCAGCTTCGACTCTTCGTATGAAGAGCTCGGCATCATCGTCGCGGACGACACCCCGCACATCGACACGCCGGCGCGCGTCGTCGGCGTCGACCTCGGCAAGGTCAACCGGCGAGTGAAGCGCCTCGCGCTCGCGCAGTCCCACGACATCACCGCCTCCGTCACGCGTGCCGGCGCGCGCGTGCTGCGCGGCCGTGGCCGCCTGGAGGGCCAGCAGGACACCGACGGCTCGCGCAAGGTCGTCGTGCGCGCGGCCGACGGGAGCGAGGAGACCCTCGTCGCCGACGCCGTCCTCATCGCCACCGGCGGGCACCCGCGCGAGGTCCCGGACGCGCTGCCCGACGGCGAGCGGATCCTCAACTGGACCCAGGTGTACGACCTGGACGAGCTCCCCGAAGAGCTCATCGTGGTCGGCTCCGGTGTCACCGGTGCCGAGTTCGCCGGCGCCTATCAGGCGCTCGGGTCGAACGTCACGCTCGTGTCGAGCCGCGACCGCGTGCTGCCCGGCGAGGACCCGGACGCCGCCGCCGTCCTCGAGGACGTCTTCCGGCGCCGAGGCATGAACGTCATGTCGCGCTCCCGCGCCGCCTCCGCCAAGCGCGTGGGCGACCGCGTGGAGGTGACGCTCAACGACGGCCGCGTCATCTCCGGTACGCACTGTCTGATGGCCGTGGGTGCCATCCCGAACAGCAGCGGCATGGGCCTGGAGGAGGCCGGGGTCAAGCTCAAGGACTCCGGGCACATCTGGACCGACAAGGTGTCGCGCACGTCCGCGCCGGGCGTGTACGCCGCCGGTGACGTGACCGGGATCTTCGCGCTGGCCTCCGTCGCCGCCATGCAGGGGCGCATCGCGATGTACCACTTCCTGGGCGACGCGGTGACGCCGCTCAACCTGAAGACCGTCTCGTCGAACGTCTTCACCGACCCCGAGATCGCGACCGTCGGCTACAGCCAGTCCGACGTCGACAGCGGCAAGATCGACGCCCGCGTCGTCAAGCTGCCGCTCCTGCGCAATCCGCGCGCCAAGATGCAGGGCATCCGCGACGGCTTCGTCAAGATCTTCTGCCGTCCCGGTACGGGCATCGTGGTGGGCGGTGTGGTCGTCGCACCGCGTGCTTCGGAACTGATCCACCCCATCTCGATCGCGGTCGACAACAATCTGACGGTCGAGCAGATCGCGAATGCGTTCACCGTGTATCCATCCCTTTCGGGCTCGATCGCCGAGGTCGCGCGTCAACTTCACACGCGGAAGTCGGCGGGCGAAGCCTGATCGCGGACCGATCGTCGGTTGAACGCCGACTGATCGGGTTCGTGCTGGGTATCAACTCCGTGCAGGTCACGGGCTGTTGTCGCCCATTCGCCCGGCATAGGCGGGGTGAGTAGGCGCGTATACCACTTCCCGCCCAGCCGTGCGAACAACTTCTGTAATTCGGCGCAAACTGCTGAAAGCAGACGGTCGTTGGGGTTACTGTCAGTTTCGTGTTCGCTGCAGAACGTCGCCAATTGATCCTCGAAATGGTGCGGGCCAACGGAGCTGTATCGCTCCGGGAGCTCGCCCGCGTCGTCCAGACCTCCGAAGTGACCGTACGGCGGGACGTGCGCGCGCTGGAGGCAGAAGGACTCCTCGACCGCCGACATGGCGGTGCGGTATTGCCGGGCGGATTCACGCGGGAGTCCGGCTTTCCGCAGAAATCACATCTCGCGACCGCCGAGAAGACGGCCATCGCCGATCTCGCGGCGGGACTCGTCGAAGAAGGCGAAGCCATCGTCGTCGGGGCGGGTACGACCACGCAGGAGCTGGCCCGACGGCTCGCGCGGGTACCCGGTCTGACCGTCGTCACCAACTCCCTCTTGGTGGCACAGGCCTTGGCCCATGCCAACCGCGTCGAGGTCGTCATGACCGGCGGCACCCTGCGCGGGTCCAACTACGCCCTCGTGGGCAGCGGGGCCGAACAGTCCCTGCAGGGCCTGCGGGTCTCACGCGCCTTCCTGTCGGGCAGTGGTCTGACCGCCGAACGCGGGCTCTCCACGTCCAACATGCTCTCGGCGAGCGTGGACCGTGCGCTCGTCCAGGCGGCTGCCGAGGTCGTGGTCCTCGCCGACCACACCAAGCTCGGCACCGACACGATGTTCCAGACGGTGCCGACGGACGTCATCACCCGCCTGGTCACGGACGAACCGCCCACGCACGACGACCGCGCGGCCACCGAGTTGCAGGCCCTGGCCGATCAGGGCGTGCAGATCGCGGTCGCGGGCGGGAGCGCGGGCTCCAACTCCGGATCATCAGGGGTGGATTCCGTCCCGGCGCGGCAGCCGCGCCGGGACGTGCCCCTGCCGGGGCAGCGCCGTAACCACGGCGGTCATGGGGCGGGTCCCGGGCAGTTGCGCAGTGCGGTGCTCGGGGAGCAGCAGCCCGGGGAGCGTGCCGCGAGGGTGGCGGATCTACGCCGCCGCTGAACCGGCCGCCGGTGTCGGCCTGTCGGGTGCCGATCCTTCGGGCTTCAGGCCGCGCAGGGTCAGCATCAGGAGGCGGTCGGCCAACTCGGGCTCTTCGGGGGTCTCTTCGGCGGCCAGCGCGATCGCGTTGGTCAGCTGCATCAGATCGCCGATCGAGACACCGGGGCGTACGGCACCGGCCTCCTGCGCCCGCACGAGCAGGGCCGTGCCCGCCTCGCGCATGGGCCTGCTGCATCGGGAGAGTGCCGAACTGTCGTCGTGCGACGCCGACATGAGGGCGCGGGAGAGCCCGCGGTACTCACCCGCATGAGTGATGATGGCGCGGAGCCAGGTCACCAGGGCCGAGCAGGGCTGCGGATCCTCGAGCAGCGCGCGGGAGCGGTCCAGGAGATCGCTCACCGCCTCCTCGAAGACGGCGCTCATCAGGGCGTGGCGGTTGGGGAAGTGGCGGTAGAGGGTGCCGATGCCTACGTTCGCGTGGCGGGCGATGTCCTCCAGCGAGGCATCCGTGCCGTGCTCTGCGAAGGCCGCGCGGGCCTCTGCGAGGAGCCGGTCGTAGTTGCGGCGCGCGTCCGCTCTTTTCAAGCGGGGGCGCTCTTGTGGGCTCTCTGCCATGGCGTGCCTCCCTGACCTGAACGTACGCGTGCCTCAAGTCTGCCCGAAGCGTGCGCACCGTCGATCACCGGCTTCGCCGAGTTCGCCCTCAAACGCCGGACGGGCTGGGTTCCCAGCCCGTCCGGCGTTCGGCTAATCCTTGATCTCGCAGATGACCGCACCGGAGGTCAGGCTCGCGCCCACCTCCGCCGTGAGGCCCTTGATGGTGCCCGAGCGGTGTGCGTTCAGGGGCTGTTCCATCTTCATGGCCTCCAGGACGACGACCAGGTCGCCCTCCTTGACCTCCTGGCCCTCCTCGACAGCGATCTTGACGATCGTGCCCTGCATGGGGGACGCCAGGGTGTCACCGGAAGCCGCCGGGCCCGACTTCTTCGCCGCGCGCCGCTTGGGGCGGGCGCCGCCGGCGGCGGCGGTGCGGGCGATGGTCATGCCCAGCGAAGAGGGGAGCGAGACCTCAAGGCGCTTGCCGCCCACCTCGACGACCACCGTCTCGCGGCCCGGCTCCTCGTCGGTCTCGGCGTCGACCGCCGCGGCGAAGGCAGGGATCTCGTTGACGAACTCGGTCTCGATCCACCGCGTGTGGACCGTGAACGGGTCGGCGGAGCCGGTCAGTTCGGGGGCGAACGCCGGGTCCTTGACGACCGCGCGGTGGAACGGGATGGCCGTGGCCATGCCCTCCACGTTGAACTCCTCAAGGGCGCGCGAGGCCCGCTGCAGGGCCTGCTGGCGCGTCGCGCCGGTCACGATCAGCTTGGCGAGGAGCGAGTCCCACGCCGGGCCGATCACCGAGCCGGACTCCACGCCCGCGTCCAGGCGCACGCCCGGACCCGACGGCGGGGCGAAGGTGGTCACGGTGCCCGGCGCGGGCAGGAAGCCGCGGCCCGGGTCCTCGCCGTTGATGCGGAACTCGAAGGAGTGGCCCCGCATCTCGGGGTCGCCGTAACCCAGTTCCTCGCCGTCGGCGATGCGGAACATCTCACGGACCAGGTCGATGCCGGTGATCTCTTCGGTGACCGGGTGCTCCACCTGCAGACGGGTGTTGACCTCCAGGAAGGAGATCGTGCCGTCGACGCCGACGAGGAACTCGACGGTGCCCGCGCCCTCGTAACCCGCTTCCTTCAGGATCGCCTTCGACGCCGCGTACAGCTCGGCGTTCTGGGCCTCGCTCAGGAACGGCGCGGGCGCCTCCTCCACCAGCTTCTGGTGGCGGCGCTGCAGCGAGCAGTCACGGGTCGACACGACGACCACGTTGCCGTGCTTGTCGGCCAGGCACTGCGTCTCCACGTGCCGCGGCTTGTCGAGGTAGCGCTCCACGAAGCACTCGCCACGGCCGAAGGCCGCGACGGCCTCGCGCACCGCGGAGTCGTACAGCTCGGGCACCTCTTCGAGGTTCCGGGCCACCTTCAGACCGCGCCCGCCGCCACCGAAGGCGGCCTTGATCGCGATCGGCAGGCCGTGCTCCTCCGCGAAGGCCACGACCTCGTCGGAACCGCTCACGGGGTCCGGCGTACCGGCCACCAGCGGGGCACCCGCGCGCTGCGCGATGTGCCGGGCGGCGACCTTGTCGCCGAGGTCACGGATTGCTTGCGGCGGCGGGCCGATCCAGATCAGGCCCGCGTCCAGTACGGCCTGCGCGAAGTCGGCGTTCTCCGAAAGGAAGCCGTAGCCGGGGTGGACCGCGTCCGCCCCCGCGTCCTTGGCCGCAGCCAGCACCTTGGAAATGTCCAGGTAGCTGGTGGCCGGAGTGTCACCGCCCAGCGCGAACGCCTCATCTGCCGCGCGGACATGCAGAGCGTCCCGGTCAGGATCTGCGTAGACGGCTACGCTCGCGATCCCTGCATCCCGGCATGCCCGAGCAACGCGGACAGCGATTTCGCCACGGTTGGCGATGAGCACCTTGCGCACGATGGCTCCCTCCTTGAAACAAGCCGAGTTTAGGGACTGCCGACACGACCTTTCGACCCGTCCCCAATGGTGAGCTTGCCCACACGGAGCGTGATCCGGGGCCTGCCCGTCCGCGAAATCCCTTGTCGCACCACGGTACGCAGGGTCCCTTGCGGGCAGACTAACGCGCCCATGTGGTCAAGGTCTCTGTGAGAGCGTGCTGCGGCAGAGGGGCATTCTTTGTGGAGTCCCTACGAATGGCCCAATGATTCTTTGCCTTCGCCTGAGCCCTTGTCCCTCGGTTTACCCGTTAGTAGCGTTCGCGATGTCTGGGACGTACTAGCGGTAACAGCGGAAGAGGGTGGGCGCCGTGGCGCGTAGACCGGTGGCCTGGGTGGGCGCGATCGTGCTCTTGGTCGAAGCGGTGGGCATCGCGTTGCTCAACTGGTTCCTCGGGCTCGTCGTGAACAAGCAGGACATGTCGCTCGCCGGGCTCGACCCGCGCGCGATGTCCGTGTCGACGTGGATCGCGGGCGGCCTCTTCGGCTTCTACCTCGCGCTGTGCGGCGTCGTCATGGCGCGCTCGGCGATACGCGACCGCGCGCCGGGCGGCTTCGGCCGGCTGCTCCTGATCAGCGCCGCCGTGGTGCACGGGCTGCTCGGCGCGTTCTCGGTCGGCCTGGTGGGCTGGCCCGCCTTCGTCTTCATGATGGTCGTGCTCGGCCTGATCGTGCTGACGCTGGTGGCGTACGACAAGAAGCCCGAGGAGGCCTCCGACGGGCCGCGCGTCAGCAACGGGGCAGCGGGCGGCGGCACGCCGGAGAACGGCGCCCCACAGCCCGCCTGAGCCCTCCTGGGGCGTGTTGTGCGTATGCGGCCTGTGGTGCTGATGCGGCCTGTTGTGTGGGTCTACTCCGCCCACAACTCCGTGATGCCGACGCCCAATTCGGCCAGCAGGCGGCGGAGCAGCGGCAACGAGAGGCCGATGACGTTGCCGTGGTCGCCCTCGATCGAGTCGACGAAGGGCGCCGAGAGGCCGTCGAGCGTGAACGCGCCCGCCACGTGGAGCGGTTCGCCGCTCGCCACGTACGCGGCGATCTCCTCGTCCGAGGGATCACCGAAACGGACGACGGTCGAGGCGAGCGCCGACACATGGCGGCCCGCCACGGTGTCGTACACACAGTGGCCGGTCTGCAGGACACCCGCGCGCCCGCGCATGGACTTCCAGCGGGCGGTGGCCTCCTCGGCGTCGGCGGGCTTGCCGAGCGCCTCTCCGTCCAGTTCGAGGACCGAGTCGCAGCCGACGACCAGGGCGCCCTTCGCGTCCGGGCGCGCGGAGACGACCGACGCCTTGGCCTCGGCCAGGGCGAGGGCGAGCTCGGCGGGGGTCGGTGCGGAGACCGCGTCCTCGTCGACCCCGCTGACGATCACCTCGGGGGCGAGACCGGCCTGGCGCAGGAGGCCGAGCCTGGCGGGGGACTTGGAGGCGAGGACGAGACGGCGGGGCTGTCGGGGCTGATCACTCATGCGGTCAGGTTAGCGAGCCGCGGTGGTGTCTCAGCGGATGCCCCAGTGGGTGCCTGAGCGGTTGCCTCAGTGAGTGCCTCAGTGGATGCCGAGGACGAACATCGCCACGACCATCGCCAGGGCAAGCACGAGTCCCGCACGGCGCATCTTCGCCTGCATGTCCCGCATGTCCTTGGGCGGGTTGTCCTCCGGATCCGACCACAGCATGAGACCGATACTGCGCGCGGTGACGACGGGGCGCCTGAGTACGCGTACTCAGGCGCCCCGGCCCGTCTCACTCATTTCCCGGGTCGCCCCACCCGGCTCATCCGGGCCAGTAGGTGCGGCCCCACGACGTCGGCCCCGGTGCGGGCAGCCGGTCGCGGGCCACGCGCGCGGGATCGGCCCAGGCGTCGAGCACCGCGGGCGCGCCGGACGGCTGGTTCGCGACCGCCGCGGCGCGCGCCTGGACCACCGCGAGCGCGGCGGCCAGCTCCTCCGGGGTGGGATTGCCCCGTACGACCTTGATCATGAACGGTCTCCTCGCTCTCCTCGCTGGGGCACGGTCTAGAGGGGGATGTTGCCGTGCTTCTTCGGGGGAAGGGATTCCCGCTTCGTACGCAGCTGACGCAGGCCCCGCACCAGATGGGAGCGGGTCTCCGACGGCATGATCACGGCGTCGATATAGCCGCGCTCGGCGGCGGAGTACGGGTTGAGCAGCCGGTCCTCGTACTCCTGGATCAGGCGGGCGCGGGTCGCCTCCACGTCGCCCGATGCCTCGGCCGCGGCGATGGTCTTGCGGTGCAGGATGTTCACCGCACCCTGCGCGCCCATCACCGCGATCTGCGCGGTCGGCCAGGCCAGGTTGAGGTCGGCGCCCAGGTGCTTGGAGCCCATGACGTCGTACGCGCCGCCGAACGCCTTGCGGGTGATGACGGTGATCAGCGGGACCGTCGCCTCCGCGTAGGCGTAGATCAGCTTCGCGCCGCGGCGGATGATGCCCGTGTGCTCCTGCTCGACGCCCGGCAGGAAGCCCGGCACGTCGACGAAGGTGATGACAGGGACGTTGAACGCGTCGCAGGTGCGGACGAAGCGGGCGCCCTTCTCGGAGGCGTCGATGTTCAGGCAACCGGCGAACTGCGTCGGCTGGTTGGCGACGATGCCCACCGGGCGGCCCTCGATCCGGCCGAAGCCGGTGAGGATGTTCGGCGCGAACAGCGGCTGCGTCTCGAAGAACTCGGCGTCGTCCAGGACGTGTTCGATCACGCCGTGCATGTCGTACGGCTGGTTGGCGCTGTCCGGGACCAGCGTGTCCAGCTCGCGGTCCTCGTCCGTCAGCTCGAGGTCCGCCTCCTCGGGGAAGGCGGGCGGCTCGCTGAGGTTGTTCGAAGGCAGGTAGGAGAGAAGGGACTTGACGTACTCGATCGCGTCCTTCTCGTCGCCCGCCATGTGGTGCGCGACGCCCGATGTGCTGTTGTGGGTGCGGGCACCGCCGAGCTCCTCGAAGCCGACGTCCTCGCCGGTGACCGTCTTGATGACGTCGGGTCCGGTGATGAACATGTGCGAGGTCTGGTCGACCATGACCGTGAAGTCGGTGATCGCCGGGGAGTAGACGGCGCCGCCCGCGCAGGGGCCGACGACGAGGCTGATCTGCGGGATCACGCCGGACGCGTGGGTGTTCCTGCGGAAGATCTCCCCGTACATCCCGAGGGCCATGACGCCCTCCTGGATGCGGGCGCCGCCGGAGTCGTTGATGCCGATGACCGGACAGCCGGTCTTCAGGGCGAAGTCCATGACCTTGACGATCTTCTGGCCGTAGACCTCGCCCAGGGCGCCGCCGAAGACGGTGAAGTCCTGGGAGAAGACGGCCACGGGGCGGCCGTCGACGGTGCCGTAACCGGTCACGACGCCGTCGCCGTAAGGGCGGTTGGCCTCCAGGCCGAAGTCCGTCGAGCGGTGCTGGGCGAACTCGTCGAACTCGACGAAGGAGTGCTCGTCCAGGAGCAGTTCGATGCGCTCACGCGCCGTCAACTTGCCCTTGGCGTGCTGCTTCTCGACCGCGCGGGCCGAACCGGCGTGCTTGGCCTCCTCGATGCGGCGCTGCAGATCAGCGAGTTTTCCCGCAGTCGTATGGATGTCGATACCTGCCTCGGGGGTGGCGGTGGTATCGCTTGCGGCGCTTGGCACGGGCACGTTGGGCTCTTCCGGCTCGGACATAGGGATGCGGCTCCCTGCCTGCTCAAAGGGGCGACTGGCGGCTTGCGGATGCGGCTTGCGGCTGTGGCTTGAGGCTGTGGCTCGGCTGCTGGTGATCGCTTGCTACTGACTCGTAGGGTATCGGCGCGCATACGGTTCGGCAGTGCGGCGTTTACCACACCTAAGGTGGCTTGCATGACGCCGCGAGATGCTTCAGACGACCCGTCGGACACTCCTTCCGACACTCCTCCCGGTACGCCTGGTGGGGGGCGGTGGTCCGACCTCGACCGGCCGCCGCTGAACGCCGCGTCGCTGCGGCGCGCGCTGGTGCGGGGGGATGGGCTGTGGACCTCCCTGGACGTGGTGCCCGCGACGGGGTCGACCAACACGGATCTGGCCGCGCGAGCGGACGAGCTCCCCGAGGGTGCGGTTCTCGTCGCCGAGGAGCAGAGCTCCGGGCGCGGGCGCCTGGACCGCCGCTGGTCGGCGCCCGCTCGCTCGGGGCTCTTCTTCTCCGTACTCCTGAAGCCGGGACCCGCGGTGCCGGTCGAGCGGTGGGGGTGGCTGCCGCTGCTGACCGGGGTCGCCGTGGCCACGGGTATTTCGCGGGCGGCCGGGGTGGACACGGCACTCAAGTGGCCGAACGACTTGCTGGTGACGGTGGGGGGAGAGGAGCGCAAGGCTGGAGGGATCTTGGCGGAGCGGGCGGGTTCCGCGGGTTCTGCGGACGGCGGGGGCGGGGGCGGGGGCGTGGTGGTCGGCATCGGAATCAACGTGACGCTGCGCGCGGACGAGCTGCCGGTGCCGGGGGCGGGGTCGCTGGCGCTGGCCGGGGCGGTGAGCACTGACCGGGACACGGTGCTGCGGGCCGTGCTGCGTTCCCTGGAGCAGTGGTACGGGGAGTGGCGCGCGGCAGAGGGCGACCCGGCGGCGTCCCGCCTCCAGGAGACATACGCGGCGGGCTGCGCGACGCTCGGCCGCCAGGTCAGGGCGGAGCTGCCGGGTGATCGATCGATCACGGGGGAGGCGGTGGCGGTGGACGGGGACGGGCGGCTTGTGCTGGCTACGGCGGAGGGGGTGCAGGAGCCTGTGGGGGCGGGGGATGTCGTGCATTTGCGGGGCGTGTAAGGGGCGGCTGCGGTTCGTCTGTGGGTGCGGTGCCGCGCCGGTATGTCCGTCCTCGCTATCGTCCGGTGGCCGCGGGGCTGCTTCGGTTCCGGAGCGACAGGAGCCGTGCTCCGGGCGGACATACCGCCACGTCCCCTCGCGTCTCGCTGCCGACTGCGGGGGCGTGACGGTTGCTGCCTCTCGTTTGTTCGCCTACTCGCCCGTCGCGGGGCAATCGGGTGGGTGGGTGGGGGAGTTTGTTCGTTCAGGTGAGGATGCGGGGCAAACGGGCGGGTGGGTGGGGAAGATGTGTTCGTGCCCGCGGGTGCGGGGAGCCACTGTCCAAGGCGCCCCCGCCAGGAAAGGCGTGAGCTGCGGCACACCTGCCGTAAAGTTGGCGCCGGTCGATACCTGACCGCGGCAGATCGGAAGGGCAGCAGGCGTGACCGTCGACGACACGGGCTCCGGCACGGGTGCATCCCCCGACGGCGAGCCCGGACGTACCGCTGGGTCCGTCACCCATACGTTCGACTCGATGGACTCGGGGGACGAGAAGCCGGGGGATTCCGAGAAGGACCCCCTTGCGCTGCGCCTCGAAGGGCTGATCCTCGGCGCGGACCGCCGCTACACCCCGTTCCAGGCGGCCCGCAGCGCCGGCGTATCCATGGAGCTGGCCTCCCGCTTCTGGCGGGCCATGGGCTTTCCCGACATCGGCCAGGCCAAGGCCCTGACCGAGGCGGACGTGCTCGCGCTGCGCCGCCTCGCGGGTCTCGTCGAGGCGGGGCTGCTCAGCGAGGCGATGGCCGTGCAGGTGGCGCGGTCCACCGGGCAGACCACCGCCCGGCTCGCCGAATGGCAGATCGACTCCTTCTTGGAAGGGCTGACGGAGCCGCCCGAGCCGGGCATGACGCGGACCGAAGTCACGTATCCGTTGATAGAGCTGCTTCTGCCCGAGCTGGAGGAGTTTCTCGTTTATGTGTGGCGGAGGCAGCTCGCCGCCGCCACTGGGCGCGTCGTACAGGCCGCGGACGACGAGGAGATGGTCGACCGGCGGCTCGCCGTCGGATTCGCCGACCTCGTCGGGTTTACGCGGCTCACCCGGCGGATGGAGGAAGAGGAGCTCGGTGAGCTCGTCGAGGCCTTTGAGACCACTGCCGCGGACCTGGTCGCCGCGCACGGCGGGCGGCTCATCAAGACGCTGGGCGACGAGGTTCTGTACGCCGCCGATGACGCGGGCGTGGCCGCGGAGATCGCGCTGCGGCTGATCGAGACCATGGCCAACGACGAGACGATGCCCGAGCTGCGCGTCGGCATCGCCTTCGGCACGGTCACGACGCGGATGGGCGACGTCTTCGGTACGACGGTGAACCTCGCGAGCCGCCTCACGTCGATAGCGCCCCGGGACGCCGTCCTGGTGGACGGCGCGCTCGCCGAGGAGCTGACGCGGACCGGGGACGCGCCCGCCTCCGAGACCGAGGCGGCGGAGGCTGCAGAGGCCGCGGAGAAGGAGGGCTCTGAGCCGCCCTCCTACCGCTTTGCCCTGCAGCCGATGTGGCAGCGGCCCGTGCGAGGCCTCGGTGTCGTCGAGCCCTGGCTGCTGGCCCGGCGTAGCTGAGTTCCCCCCGAACCGCCGTTTCGCGGCGGAATTTACCTGCCCGCCCACCCGATTGCCCCGTAGCGGTGGCATGATCCGCAGGGTGGTCCGGTAACGGGCGTTAACCAGACGTGGAGGAAGTCATGGGTGGCGAGCAGCGGTTCGGGGAATTCGTCGGTGTCAGGCGGCACGCCCATGTCGCCGAGCTCGTCCTCGACCGGCCCAAGGCCATGAACGCCGTGTCCACGGACATGGCGCGCTCCATCGGCTCCGCCTGCGCCGCCCTCGCTCAGGACCGTGATGCCCGCGTCGTGGTCCTCACCTCCACCCATGAGCGGGCGTTCTGCGTCGGCGCCGACCTGAAGGAGCGCAACTCCTTCTCCGACGCCGAGTTGGTGCGGCAGCGGCCCACCGCGCGGGCCGCGTACACCGGCGTACTCGAACTGCCCATGCCGACCGTCGCGGCCCTGCACGGCTTCGCGCTCGGCGGCGGGTTCGAGCTCGCGCTCGCCTGCGATCTCATCGTCGCCGACCCGACGGCCGTCGTTGGGCTCCCCGAGGTGTCGGTCGGCGTGATCCCGGGCGGCGGCGGTACGCAGCTGCTTCCGCGCCGCGTGGGTGCGGCGCGGGCCGCCGAGCGGATCTTCACCGCGCGGCGCGTGGAGGCGGCCGAGGCGCGGGAGTTGGGGCTCGTCGACCAGCTCGTGGGCGAGGGGGAGGACCGGGACGAAGCGCTGGCGCTCGCGGCGCGGATCGCCGCCAACTCGCCCGTCGGCCTTCGCGCCGCCAAGCGGGCCCTGCGGCTCGGGCACGGGCTCGACCTGCGGGCCGGGCTCGAGGTCGAGGACGCCGCGTGGCGCTCGGTGGCTTTCTCCGGTGACCGGGCGGAGGGCGTCGCGGCGTTCAACGAGAAGCGCAAGCCTCAGTGGCCCGGAGAGTGAGCGGGGCGGACCTGTGTCCAGAGAGTCCACACTCTGCGTAATGTTCCGATCGCCCAAAATGCCGTAAATCTCCTAGCCTAGGGAGATGGGAGAGGATCTCCGGCTGCGGGCCGTGGTCGTGCTGGCGCAGGGGATGGCCGCCGCGCACACTCCGCGTGAGTCCTGGCGGGCCGCTGCCCGTGGCGCGTGCCGTGCGCTGGCGGGGAGTTTCGCGGCGCTGTCCGTCTGGGAGCGCGACCTCGGGCGGCTGAGGGTGCTCGTGAACGTGGGCGAACGGGCCGAGGGGGAGGAAGAGTTCCCGGAGCGCGAGGCGTATCCGGTGAACGAGTTCCCGGAGATCACCGAGTTCCTGCATGAACGCTGGGCGGGCGGCGGCGAGCCGCACGCCTGGGTCGAGACGGCCAAGGGGCCCGCGGAGGCCACGGCTCCGGGCTACTGCCACCAGCGTGTCGCCGCCCTGCGCAGGCGCGGCCGCGGCTGCTGCGTGGTCGCGCCGATCGTGCTGCACGGGCGGGCGTGGGGCGAGCTGTATGTGGCCCGCCCGGTGGGTGCGCCGGTCTTCGGCCGCGAGGACGCGGACTTCGCGACGGTGCTCGCCTCGGTCGTCGCGGCGGGCATCGCGCAGACCGAAAGGCTGGAGGAGGCCCGCCGCCTCGCCTTCACCGACTCGCTGACGGGCCTCGCCAACCGGCGCGCGGTCGATCTGCGCCTTGAGGAGGCGGTGGAGCGGCACCGTGCGGAGGGGACGGTGGTGAGCCTGGTCGTGTGCGACGTGAACGGTCTCAAGTGGGTCAATGACACCCAGGGCCACGCGGTCGGCGACCGGCTGCTCGAACGTTTCGGCTCGGTGCTCTCGCTGTGCGGGGCGATGCTGCCGGGAACCCTGTCCGCGCGGCTCGGCGGGGACGAGTTCTGCCTGCTCTCCGTGGGCCCCACGGCCGACGAGGTGGTGCGGGTCGCGGACGAACTCTGCGTACGGGCAGCCGAGTTGGAACTGGGGGACGGCGTCGCGTGCGGGGTCGCCTCCACCGAGGACCCGATCGGCGAGGTCCGCTCGGCCCGCCGTCTGTTCCGCCTCGCGGACGCGGCCCAGTACCGCGCGAAGGCGGCACGCGCGCCGAAGCCGGTCGTCGCGGGGCGCGAGGGCGCGGACGACCCGGTGGTGCGGCTCGCGGACTCGGAGGGGTCGCGTCCGGCGGGGGAGAGGCGCCGCTTCCGCGGGCGTGAGCCGGAGCCGCGGGCCCCCAGGGGAGGCGGGCGGGGGGCTCGGTGATGAACCTGCGGGCCGGTGGGGGCTGGTCGCACGGTTCCCCGCGCCCCTAAAGGGGCGTGGTCTCGTCAAGTGGTCCCGTCAAAGGGGGCGCGGTGCCGTCGCCCCCGGTAAGAGGCTCAGTACGTATCCACCCGTGACACCTGGCGATTCAGTCCGTACGCTGCTGAATATGGATATGCATACCGTGGTCCTGGGGACGTCCGGGACAACCGCAGCGGACGTCACCGCCGTCGCGCGCGGCAACGCCCGCATCGAGCTTTCGGCCGAAGCCGTGACCGCACTCGCCGCCTCACGCGAGATCGTCGAAGCCCTCGCGGCCAAGCCCGAGCCCGTCTACGGCGTGTCGACCGGCTTCGGCGCCCTCGCCACCCGGCACATCGGCCCGGACCTCCGCGCCCAGCTGCAGCGCAACATCGTCCGCTCGCACGCGGCGGGGATGGGCCCGCGCGTGGAGCGCGAGGTGGTGCGCGCGCTGATGTTCCTGCGCCTGAAGACGGTCTGCTCAGGCCGTACCGGCGTACGCCCCGAGGTCGCGCAGACCATGGCCGACGTGCTCAACGCGGGGATCACGCCCGTCGTCCACGAGTACGGCTCGCTCGGCTGCTCCGGCGACCTCGCACCGCTCAGCCACTGCGCGCTGACGCTCATGGGCGAGGGCGACGCCGAGGGCCCTGACGGCGAGCTGAAGCCCGCGGGCGAGCTGCTCGCCGCGCACGGCATCACGCCGGTCGAGCTGCGCGAGAAGGAAGGCCTCGCCCTCCTGAACGGCACCGACGGCATGCTCGGCATGCTGGTGATGGCACTCGCCGACCTCGACGCCCTCTACAAGTCCGCCGACATCACCGCGGCCCTCACCCTCGAGGCGCTCCTCGGCACCGCCAAGGTCCTCGCCCCCGAGCTGCACGCCATCCGGCCGCACCCGGGTCAGGGCGCGTCCGCCGCCAACATGCTCGCGGTCCTCGCCGGTTCGGGCCTGACAGGGCACCACCAGGACGACGCGCCGCGTGTGCAGGACGCGTACTCGGTGCGGTGTGCGCCGCAGGTGGCGGGCGCGGGGCGCGACACGATGGCGCACGCGCGTCTTGTCGCCGAGCGCGAGCTCGCCGCCGCGGTCGACAACCCGGTGGTCCTGCCCGACGGCCGCGTCGAGTCGAACGGCAACTTCCACGGGGCGCCGGTCGCGTACGTCCTGGACTTCCTCGCGATCGCCGCGGCTGACCTCGGCTCCATCACGGAGCGCCGCACGGACCGGCTGCTCGACAAGAACCGCTCGCACGGCCTTCCGCCCTTCCTCGCGGACGACGCGGGCGTGGACTCGGGCCTGATGATCGCCCAGTACACGCAGGCGGCGCTCGTCAGTGAGATGAAGCGGCTCGCGGTCCCGGCATCGGCCGACTCGATCCCGTCATCCGCGATGCAGGAGGACCACGTGTCGATGGGCTGGTCCGCGGCCCGCAAGCTCCGTACAGCCGTCGACAACCTGACCCGCATCGTCGCGATCGAGCTGTACGCGGCGACGCGCGCGGTCGAACTCCGCGAGGGCCTCACGCCCGCCCCGGCGACCCAGGCGGTCATCGAGGCGATCCGCAAGGCGGGCGTCGAGGGCCCGGGGCCCGACCGCTTCCTCGCGCCGGACCTGGCGGCGGCGGACGCGTTCGTGCGGTCCGGCGCGCTGCTCGACGCGGTCGAGCCGGTGACGGGTCCGCTGGCCTAGCGGAGGCATGTCGTACGTCGATGGGGGCGCCGTCACCAGGTGACGGCGCCCCCATGCGTGGTGACCGTCCGTCAGTCGCGGTCGACGTGCTCACGGGTGATGTCGCCCTTGACCGCGTCGATCTCGAAGTCGGTCTTGTTCCAGTCGTCGGTGACGACGTCGACGGACCAGACGAGCGTGTTCTTGTCGTTGTCGTCCAGACCGATGGACGTGACCGTGCCCTTCTTCTTGTCCGTCGCGACCTTGGCCGCCTGCTCCGGCGACTGCTTGACGCGGGAGAGCCAGTCGGCCGTCTCCTTCTTGTCGTCGGCGTCCTGGTCGTTGTCGGGGGCGGAGCTGATCACCTTGCCCGAGACCGCGTCGATGCGGACGTTGTGCACGGTGCCATCCTTCTCGGCGACCTCGGCGACCCATTCCGGGCCGGTGGAGCTGCCGCTCGGGCTCGGGCTGGGGCTCGGGCTTCCGCTCGCGTCGTCGTCGCTGTCGTCGCCGTCGGTGTCGTCGTTGTCGTCAAGGCCCTTCAGGTCGAGGTCGGTCAGCTTGCCGCCCGAGACCTTGCCCACCGCCGTGGCGGCGGCCTTGTCGTAGGTGACCTTGGTGTCGGCGAGCAGCGCCTTGCGCTCCTGCTGGTCCTGCGTGAGGGACGCGCTGCCCGTGGGGCTCTGTGACGGCGCCTCCTTCGGGACGGTCTTCGCCGCCTCCGAGGTCGCTGCGGCGGACGCCTTGCCGCTGTCCTCCCCGCAGCCTGTGACCAGTGCTGCCGATGCCACGACGGCGCACAGGGTGCCGACGAGACGGAGGTGGCGGGCGCGGAGGGTTCCGGTGTTCTTGTGCCGGGGCTCGAATCTCATATCCGCATGCCTAGCCCCCGCCCCGTATCCGGCCATGTTGCCGCGCGGCCAGGGTCACCCGAGTGCCCGGCGCGCGAGCCCTTCCACCAGGATGTCCACCGCGAACTCGAAGAGCGCCCTCAGTAGGCCGGTCCTCGCTGCTCCCTGCGTACCGAATACGCCACGAACCCCGCCCCGAGGCCCAGGAACGCGGTCCCGCCGATCAGGTACGGAGTCGTGTCGACGCCCGCGCCCGTGTCCGCGAGGCGGGCGTCCGTGGGGGCGGCGGTGTCGTCCGACGGCAGCGTCGCGCGGCGCTGTTCGGTGTGGACGACCCGGGTGGAGTCAGGTGCCTCCGGGGATCTGAACGTCGCCGTCGCATTGGCGGAGGGGACGAACCACAGGGCGCCGAGGAGGGCCCCCGCGGCAGTGGCGGTCAACAGCGATCGACGTGCGGACACGGAATCGGATCCCCCTTGTGGCGCTGGCGAATTGGCCGTGTGGGGCGATGGTAATGAAAGGCGCGGGTCGCGGGAAAGTCGCGGGGGTCATGGGTCGTACGCTCCGACTCATGAGCACATCTGAGACATCACGTTTTGTACGACTCCGCGTCGAATTGGTGGTGGAGGTCGACGACTCCGGCGAGCTCGCGGCCTCCGCGCTGCGCCGGATCGCGGAGGACGAGCACATGCCCGCCGAGGAGCGGCTGCATGCCGAGACGGCCGTCAAGGAGGACGACGCGGAAGCACTCGCCTATCTGGTGGACCCGTTCGACCTGGTCAGCCAGCTCCCCGGGGTGGAGCTCTCGCAGGCCTCCTGGAGCAGCGAGCAGATCGACTACGACCCCGATTCGCCTGACTGGGACCCGGACGAGGATGATGAGGCAGACGAGGACGACGGGGGCGACGGGGACGGGGTCGGCGACGGTGGCCGGGGGTAGCAGGCGGTAGACGGAAAGTAGTACGTCTAGCGGACGGAAAAAACGGAACCCGTAGCCCCGGACGGCAACCGCCGCCCGGGGTTCCGTCGTCTCAGAGGTGCACGGCTGTCACCGGCGCACCGCATGACGTGGTGTTTCCCACATCTTCCGCGGTAGTGGAACGGGACGAACCGGGCAGGACGTTATGCGGGATTACGGGGACTCTCGGCGTTCTTTGGCGTGTTGGGGATTTCGGCAACGATGGAGAAGCGTGTGATGACGGACAGTAGGCGGCGGCGCGGGCGGCGCAAGGGTCTTGCGGCCGTGTCCGCTCTGGTCGGCGGCGTCCTGGTGCTCTCGGCCTGTAGCAGCGACGACGGCGACAAGAGTGCCGGCGGAGGCAAGGAGTCGCAGAACCAGGTCGACGAAGCAGCCGCCAAGAAGACGTCCGACGCCGATATCAAGATCGCGCCGAAGGACGGCTCCGACAACGCGAGCATCAACAGCGCGGCCGCGGTCAAGGTGAGCGACGGCTCCCTGACGGACGTCACGATGACGACCGAGGAGGGGACCGCGGTCGCCGGTCAGATAGCTGCCGACAAGAAGAGCTGGAAGCCCAGCGGTCAGCTGGAGCGGGCGACCACCTACAAGATCAGTGCCACCGCCAAGGACTCCGAGGGCCGCAAGGCGCACGAGAACTCGAAGTTCACGACGGTCTCGCCGACCAACAGCTTCATCGGGAACTTCACGCCCGAGGACGGCTCCACGGTCGGCGTGGGCATGCCGGTGTCGATCAACTTCGACAAGGCGATCAGCAACAAGAAGGACGTTCAGTCCCACATCAAGGTGTCGTCGAGCAGTGGCCAGGAAGTCGTCGGCCACTGGTTCGGCGACAACCGCCTGGACTTCCGCCCCGAGGACTACTGGCAGGGCAACTCCACGGTCACCATGAAGCTGTCTCTCGACGGCGTCGAGGGTGCGGACGGCGTCACCGGCGTCCAGGAGAAGACGGTCCAGTTCAAGATCGGGCGCAACCAGGTCTCCGTCGTCGACGCCAAGACGAAGACCATGAAGGTCATGCGGGACAACAAGGTCGTCAAGACCATCCCGATCTCCGCGGGATCCCCGGAGAACAAGACGTACAACGGCAAGATGGTGATCTCCGAGAAGTTCAAGGAGACCCGGATGAACGGCGCGACGGTCGGCTTCACGGACGACGACGGCAAGGGCGAGTACGACATCAAGGACGTGCCGCACGCCATGCGTCTGTCGAACTCGGGCACGTTCATCCACGGCAACTACTGGGGCGCGAAGTCCATCTTCGGCGGCGCCAACACCAGCCACGGCTGTGTCGGCCTCGAAGACGCCAAGGGCGCGAACGACAAGAGCACCCCGGGTGCCTGGTTCTACGACAACTCCATGGTCGGTGACGTCGTGGACGTCAGGAACACCGGCGACAAGACGGTCCAGCCGGACAACGGCTTCAACGGCTGGGTCATGGACTGGGCACAGTGGAA
This sequence comes from Streptomyces rectiviolaceus, assembly GCF_039533825.1. NCBI lineage: Bacteria > Bacillati > Actinomycetota > Actinomycetes > Kitasatosporales > Streptomycetaceae > Streptomyces > Streptomyces rectiviolaceus. The sequence continues at coordinate 98,226 of NZ_BAAAUG010000084.1, read as the reverse complement.
GGCCGGTTCCGCGGTCTGAGACCGAGGTACCCCCCCCCACGCACACGCACACGCACGGCAGTGGCCCGCACCCCTCAACGGGGGTGCGGGCCACTGCCGTTCGGGCTTCTCATCCTTCTCTTATGCCGCCTTTATCCGTTCATCACGGTGCGTACTTAGCTTCACGCACATGTTCTTCACCTACCTGAGGCGCGAGCTGCGCCGCCGCAGAAAAGCGGCACTTGTCGTGGCCTCCGGACTCGCCCTCGGCATCGCGCTGGTCATCGTCGTCAGCTCCGTGTCGTCCGGCATGAAGCAGGCGCAGGGCAAGGTCCTCGAGTCGCTCTACGGACTCGGCACCGACATGACCGTCACCAAGGCGGCCACCCCGCCCAAGGAGGGGAGCGGCCAGACCGGACGCCCGCGCTTCAAGTTCGACGCCAAGGACGCCGACGGCAAGGACGGCAAGGAGCAGAGCAGCGACCGTGTCATGGTGCAGGGCTTCCAGACGCTCTCCTCGTCCACCGTCGCCAAGGTCGACGGCCAGAGCGGCGTCGCCGATGCCGTCGGCGGGCTGAGCCTGCAGGTCATGAAGGTCAACGGCCAGTTCGAGCGGGGCGAGTTCGAGAAGGCGCCGGGCACGGACGGCGGCAAGGCACAGCCGCCCGGCGGTGGCGGCAGCGACCAGCAGGAAGGGCAGGTGCGCGGTGGCGGCGCCGATTTCGACGTCGACTCCTACAGCGTCTACGGCACCGATGTCGCCAAGCTCGACCTGGGCCCGCTGACCTCCTCCAAGATCAGCAAGGGGCGTACGTTCACGGGGTCGGAGTCCGACGCCAAGGTGGCCGTCGCCGACGCCTCGTACGCCAAGGAGAAGAAGCTCTCCGTGGGCGACACCGTCACGATCTCCGGCACCAAGATCAAGGTCGTCGGCATCGCGACGCCCGACAGCGGGGACGCCGCGGCCAATCTCTACCTCCCGCTCAAGCGCGCGCAGACCCTCGCCGACTCGAAGAACAAGATCACGACGGTGTACGTCAAGGCCGCGGACTCGCAGCAGATCGCCGCGGTCAAGAGCGCCATCCAGAAGAACGTCTCCGGTACGACCGTGACCACGTCCGCCGACCTCGCCGACACCGTATCGGGCTCGCTCTCCACCGCCTCCGACCTCGCATCCAGCGTCGGAAAGTGGCTGTCGATCGCCGTGCTCGTCGCGGCCTTCCTGGTCGCCGGTCTGCTGACCTCGTCGGCGGTCAGCCGCCGCGTGAGGGAGTTCGGCACGCTGAAGGCGCTCGGCTGGAAGAGCGGCCGTGTCACCCGGCAGGTCGTCGGCGAGGCGGTCGTCAACGGCCTGGTGGGCGGAGTGCTCGGCATCGCCGTCGGCCTCGGCGGCGCGTACGTGGTGACGGCGATCAGCCCCACCCTGACGGCGCAACTCGGGTCGGCCGGCGGCCAGTCGGGCGGCGGCATGGGCGGCGGCCCCGGTGGCGCGGGAGGCGGCCCCGGCGCATCGCTGAGCGATTCGGCCTCCAAGGCACTGGACATCTCGCTGACCGCACCGGTCAGCGCCACCACCATCGCGCTCGCCGTCGGCCTGGCCGTGGCCGGCGGTCTCATCGCGGGCGCCTTCGGCGGCTGGCGTGCCTCGCGGCTGCGGCCCGCGGACGCCCTGCGCCGCGTCGAGTAGGCGGCTCCGGACCCTCAACGAGTCGCCAACCCCCTTACGTATCGCAGGAGTCACACCATGTATCAGCTCAGAGGCGTCACCAAGCAGTACCGCAGGGGCAAGGAGACCGTCGACGCCCTCGCCGGGGTCGACCTGGCCATCGGTGACGGTGACCGGCTCGTCATCCAGGGCCCGACGGGCGGCGGCAAGTCCACGCTCCTGCAGATGCTCGGCGGGCTCGACCGGCCGACCTCAGGCAGCGTCGAGCTCGACGGCGTCGACCTGGCCGCGCTGCCCGAGGCGCGTCTCACCAAGGTCCGCGCCGAGTCGATCGGCTTCGTCTTCCAGTCCTTCAACCTGATCCCCACGCTCAGCGCCCAGGAGAACGTCGAGACGGCGCTCGTCCCCCTCGGCCTCGGCGCCGGGGACCGCCGCGAACGCGCCGCCGACGCCCTGGAGTCCGTGGACCTCGGCGAACGCCGCAGCCACCTGCCCGCCGAGCTCTCGGGCGGCCAGCAGCAGCGCGTCGCCATCGCCCGCGCCCTGGTCAAACGGCCGAAGGTGCTGCTCGCCGACGAGCCGACCGGCAACCTCGACGAGTCCATGCGCGACGAGATCATGGAGCTGCTCGAAGGGCTCTGGAAAGAGCACGGCCTGACGTTCGTGATGGTCACGCACGACAGCGCCATCGCCCGGAAGGCCCCGCGCCTCGCGACGATCAGACGCGGCCAGATCAAGGTCACGGAGCGGGCCACCCAGTGACCGGCTCGTCGGCCAACTCGTCGCTCCTGACGCACTATTGAACTTCTGACGCGCTATTGAGCAGATGTTCGACCCTGGGCAATACTTCCTCGTCCAGGGGCGGAAGCCCCTTGACCTCCAGGGGGAGACTTGCGCAGAAAAGTGAAGAGAGCCTACGGGGCCACGATCGCCACAGCGGCGGCCGTGGCCCTCGCCGCGGGCATGACCAGCCCGGCGTCGGCGGCGAAGCAGTCACCGGACGCACTGGCGGAAGCCACGCGGTCGGCGGACGCGCAGCCGGCGGGCCTCACAAGCGCCGAACGGACCACGCACCGCATCACCCTCATCACCGGCGACCGCGTCACCGCCGACTCCAAGGGCCGCGTCACCGGCTTCGAGCGGGCAAAGGGGCGTGAGCGGATACCCGTACTGACCAAGCGCGTCGGCGGTCACACGCTCGTGATCCCGGCCGACGCGCAGCGCCTGATAGCCACCGGCAAGCTCGACCAGCGGCTGTTCGACGTCACCGAGTTGAGCAAGAAGGACAACCGCAGGGCCCAGAAGAAGGGCCTCAAGCTGATCGTCGGCTACAAGGGAACGGCCGCCGGGGCCAGGTCCGATGTGCGCGCCGCGGGTGACACCACGGTCCGCAGGACCCTGAAGTCCCTGAACGCCGAAGCCATCACGACCCCGAAGCAGGACGCCACCGACCTGTGGTCCGCGCTCGTCGCCGACAAGGGCGGCGCCACCGCCACCGGCGTCAGCCGCGTCTGGCTGGACGGCGTCCGCAAGGCGAGCCTCGACAAGAGCGTGCCGCAGATCGGCGCCGACAAGGCGTGGGCCGCCGGGTTCGACGGCAAGGGCGTCAAGGTCGCCGTCCTGGACACCGGCGTCGACGCCACGCACGCCGACCTGAAGGACCAGGTCGTCGGCGCGAAGAACTTCACGCCGGCGGCGGACGCCACGGACCACTACGGCCATGGCACCCACGTCGCCTCCATCGCGGCAGGCACCGGCGCGAAGTCGGGCGGCAAGCTCAAGGGCGTGGCGCCCGGCGCCAAGCTCCTGAACGGCAAGGTCCTCGACGACACCGGCTCCGGTGACGACTCCGGGATCATCGCCGGCATGGAGTGGGCGGCCGACCAGGGCGCCGACATCGTGAACCTGAGCCTCGGCGGCGGTGACACTCCCGGCGTCGACCCGCTCGAGGCCGAGGTCAACAAGCTCTCCGCGGAGAAGGGCATCCTCTTCGCGATCGCGGCGGGCAATGACGGCATGCCCGGCAGCGTCGGCTCCCCGGGCAGCGCGGACGCGGCCCTCACCGTCGGCGCGGTCGACGACAACGACAAGCTCGCCGAATTCTCCAGCCAGGGCCCGCGCGTCGGCGACGGCGCCATCAAGCCCGATGTGACGGCGCCCGGGGTCGACATCACGGCAGCCGCCGCCCCCGGCAGCGTCATCGACCAGGAGGTCGGCCAGAAGCCCGAGGGCTATCTGACGATCTCCGGTACGTCGATGGCGACCCCGCACGTGGCGGGCGCCGCCGCCCTGCTCAAGCAGCAGCACCCCGAATGGAAGTACGCCGAGCTCAAGGGCGCGCTGACCGCGTCCACGAAGGACGGCAAGTACACGCCGTTCCAGCAGGGTTCGGGCCGTATCGCCGTCGACAAGGCCATCAAGCAGTCGGTGATCGCCGAGCCGGTGTCGCTCTCCTTCGACGCCCAGCAGTGGCCGCACACCGACGACAAGCCGGCCACGAAGAAGGTGACGTACAAGAACCTCGGCAAGGAGGACGTCACCCTCGACCTGGCAGTGACGGGCACGAACCCCAAGGGCGCCCCGGCTCCCGCGGGCTTCTTCAAGCTCGGCGCGAAGACGGTGAAGGTCCCCGCGGGCGGCACCGCCGCGGTCGACCTGACCATCGACACCAAGCTCGGCGGAACGGTCGACGGCGCGTACTCCGCGTACGTCGTGGCGACCGGCGGCGGACAGTCCGTGCGCACGGCGGCCGCGGTCGAGCGCGAGGTCGAGTCGTACGAGCTGACGCTGAAGCACATCGGGCGCGACGGACAGGCCCCGAAGTACTACGACAGCGACCTGGAGGGTGTCTCCGGGCTCGCCGCCCAGAAGTCCTTCAACCCGTACGACGCGTCCGGCACGGTCAAGGTCCGTGTCCCCAAGGGCGGTTACCTGCTGAACACCAGCATGGTCGCCGACCCGGCCGACTTCACCAAGGGCGCCGACTGGATCGCCCAGCCGAAGCTGGACATCACCAAGGACACGACGGTGACGCTGGACGCCCGCAAGGGCAAGCCGGTCGACATCACGGTCCCGTCGGCGGACGCCAAGTCGTTCTTCGCGTCGCCCGACTACACGGTCGACGTGCCGGGCGGCAGCTACTCCTTCGGCTGGTGGCTCGACTCGTACACCGACTTCCGGACCTCGCACCTGGGCCCGCAGGTCACCGACGGCTCGCTGCACCAGCAGTGGGACGGGCACTGGACCAAGGGTGACGACGCCGAGTACGACACCGTGCTCGGCGGCAAGGTCAAGCAGGTCGCGACCGGCTACACCAAGCACTTCAATGCGTCCGAACTGGCCACGGTGAAGGTGGGCATGGGCGCGTCGGCCAAGGGCAAGAAGGGCGCGATCAGCGCCCTGGGCTACCTGCCCGGCAGCTCGGGCGGCTCCGCGATCAGCGTTCCGCAGCCGCTGCCCGGCACCCGGACGGTGTATCTGTCCACGGCCGACGACGTGAAGTGGAGCATGGACTTCGAGCAGCACGCCGGGGTCGACCCGGACGGCTGGCCGATCGTCGACGCGGGCTACTCGCTGGGCGCGGGGCAGAAGTTCGTGGGCGGCAAGAGCTACGAGAAGACGTTCAACACGGCCGTCTTCGGCCCGCGCATCGGCGGTGAATACGGCGTCTCACGCCGGGGCAACGAGATCAGCGGCTCCCTGCCGCTGTTCGCCGACGGCAAGACGCACGCGGGCTCCTCGCTCTACTCCTCGGTGAAGACGACCCTCCACAAGGGCGCCACCAAGATCGGCGAGAACGAGGACCCGCTGGCCGGCGGCGCCACGTTCAAGGTCCCGGCGGCCGAGGCCGAGTACAAGCTGTCGACGTCCGTGAAGCGCAGCGTCAAGGTGGCCGCGGCCTCCACGCGCATCGACGCGAGCTGGACGTTCCGCTCCAAGAAGGCCGACAACGCGAAGCTGCCGGTCTCCACGGCGCGGTTCGCCCCGGCGGTCGACCTGAGCAGCACGGCGAAGGCCGGCGAGACCCAGTCCGTGCCGGTGACGGTGCAGGGCGCGGCCGCGGGCGCGAACCTCAAGTCCCTTGCGGTGTACGTGTCGTACGACTACGGCCAGACCTGGAAGAAGGCCACCGTCAGCGGCGGCAAGATCAAGGTCAAGAACCCGGCCGCGGGCAAGGGGATCTCCTTCCACGCGAAGATCGCGGACAAGAAGGGGAACAAGTCGACGCTGTCGATCTACAACGCGTACTACGGCAAGTGAGTTAGCCGCACCACGCGCTGTCTAGGCAGGAACCGCGGCGCCGAAGGGGCTGTCGATCACGTATCGCCAGTACCCGTCGGCGCCGCGGCGTGCCACGTCCGTGGCCGTGGACCGCGCGACGCCCTCGATCTCCCAGTCGACGACGAGCAGCGCGATCTCCCCGGAGACGTGCACGTGGCGGGGGCGTACGGAGATGGGGAGCCCGATCGCGAGGAACGGGCCGTTCTCCTTCGCGATGGCCGCGAGCCCGTGCACCGCGTCCCCCGACTCCGGCACGAACGCGGCACGTTCCTCGTACAGCTCGTGCACCGCCTCCGGATCGCCGCTGTTGAACCGCTCGGCGAAGGCCGCGGGGACGTCTTCGGCGCGGGTGGGCAGAGGCAGGTGCGACATGTAACCCTCCTGGTGAGGCTCGGTTGCGGGCCACAGTAGGAGGCGTCTTCGTGACTCACCGAACGGTAAGCCAGGGGCTGGACCAGGGGCTCCCGGACGACCCCAGAGCCCGCGTCAGCGCCCCCACCCCCGCCTGTCCCGTGGAGATCACGCTTGCCGCCCTGCGCGGCCGGTGGACCACCCTGATCGTCCGCGAACTGCTGCGATCCGGTTCCTACGCGTACAGCGAACTGGCCTCCACGCTGCCGGAGTTGTCGGACAAGGTGCTCACAGAGCGGCTCGCTCAACTGGCCGCCGCGGGCGTCGTCCTGCGCACCAGGACACCCGGCTGGCCCTCCACGGTCACCTACGAACTCACCCCCCACGGAAAAGAACTCGGCCCGGTCCTACAGGCGTTGTGGGACTGGGGAGCACGCGTGCCGGCACCACCCACCGCAGAGGAAGCCGACGTCACATGACCGCCCACACCGTCGAGTACATCCGTTACCGCATCCCCTCCGAGCGCTCCGCGGAGTTCCTCTCCGCGTACACCCGCGCCGCCGTCCCGCTCGCGGCGGCCCCGCAGTGCATCGACTACGAACTCACGCGCTGCGAGGAGGACTTCGAGCACTTCGTCCTCCGCATCACCTGGACGTCGACCAAGGACCACATGGAGGGCTTCCGGGGCTCGGAGCTCTTCCGCGAATTCTTCGCGGAGATCCGTCCGTATGTCGAGAACATCGAGGAGATGCGCCACTACACACCCACCGCCGTGCGCGGCACGGGCGCCTCCACGCCGACCCTGTACACCTGGGCGGGCGGCGAGGAGAACTTCGAGCGCCTGACCGAGATCTTCTACGAGAAGGTCCTCAAGGACGAGCTGCTCGCCCCGCTCTTCGAGGGCCTGCCCGCCGAGCACGCCCTGCACGTCGCCCAGTGGCTCGGCGAGGTCTTCGGCGGCCCGGCCAAGTACTCCCAGGAGCACGGCGGCCACTCCGAGATGGTCGGCAAGCACCTCGGCAAGGGCATCACCGAGCCGCAGCGCCGCCGCTGGGTCAACCTGATGCAGGACGCGGCGGACGACGCGGGCCTTCCGACGGACGCCGAGTTCCGGTCCGCCTTCCTCGCCTACGTCGAGTGGGGCACCCGCCTCGCGGTCTACTTCTCGGGCCCGGACGCGAGCCGGCCCACCGCCCAGCCGGTGCCGCTGTGGAACTGGGGCGCGGCGCCTCCGTACCAGCCGTGACGTCCGTACCAGCCGTGACGCGCGGGGGCGGTGGGGGCCTGGCGGCGGGGACCTACTTCTGGGTGCCCGCCGTCCCGGCACGGGTCGCGTCCGCTCCCCAGCTGGCGAGCAGCCGCAGGGCCTCGGCCGACGCCGAGTCCGGCTCCGCGTGGTAGGTGATCAGTGACTGATCGTGATCGTCTGGCAGCCGCAGCGTCTCGTACGACAGGGTCATGTCGCCCACCAGCGAGTGGTGCATGCGCTTGACGCCGTGGCCCTTCTCGCGCACGTCGTGCGTGGCCCACAGGGTCCGGAACTCCTCGCTCTTCACGGAGAGCTCGCCGACCAGCGCCGAGAGCGCCGGGTCGTTCGGATAGCAGCCCGCGTCCATCCGCAGGAAGCTCACGATGTCCGACGCCTTCTGCTCCCAGTCCCGGAACAGCGTGCGTGACTCGGGGTGCAGGAAACAGATCCGCGCCCAGTTCCGCTCCTCGGGCGGCAGCGCGCCCCAGTCGCCGAAGAGCGCGGCGGCCATGCGGTTCCAGCCGAGGATGTCCGAGCGGCGTCCTGCCACATAGGCGGGGACGCCGTCCATCGCGTCCATGAGCTGGAGCAGCGCGGGCCGCACGCGCTGGGGGCGGGCCGCGCGCTTCTTCTTGTGCTGCTTGGGCTTGGCCAGATGGGTCAGGTGGGCGTGCTCGGCGTCCGTGAGGCGCAGGGCGCGCGCGATGGCGTCCAGGACCTCGCCCGAGACGTTGCGGCCGTTGCCCTGCTCAAGGCGTGTGTAGTACGCGACGGAGACCCCCGCGAGCTGCGCCAGCTCCTCGCGGCGAAGCCCTGGCACCCGCCGGTGGCGCCCGAAGTTCGGCAGGCCGACGTCCTCCGGCTGCAGCCGGGCCCTGCGGGTGCGCAGGAACTCACTGAGCTCGGCGCGGCCGTCCAGGGGCTCGGGGGCGGGGGCGTGCGGGGGCTGCCCGGCGTCGGCGTTCATGTATTCCAGTATCCGGGGTCGCAGGCATACGAGCCTGTCCCCACCAGTAGTAGGACCACTGGACGTAGGCAGAGCTGTGACCTGGGTAGATGCCCGCCAGCCTGGCACGGTTGACGACATGACCGCACAGACGAACACCACCACCACCACCACGACCGTTTCCGCTTACGCCGCTCCGTCCGCCAAGGCCCCCTTGGAGCGGACCACCGTCCCGCGTCGCCCGGTGGGCGAGTCCGACGTACTGATCGACATCAAGTACGCCGGTATCTGTCACTCGGACATCCACCAGGCGCGCGACGGCTGGGGTGAGGGCATCTTCCCGATGGTTCCGGGCCACGAGATCGCCGGTGTCGTCACCGAGGTCGGCTCCGCCGTCACCAAGTTCGCCGTCGGCGACCGCGTCGGCGTCGGCTGCATGGTCGACTCCTGCCGCGAGTGCGAGAACTGCAAGGCGGGCCTCGAGCAGTACTGCCTCAAGGGCAACGTCCCCACGTACAACGGCCTCGGCAAGGACGGCGAGCCCACCTACGGCGGCTACTCCACGCACGTCGTCGTCGACGAGGCGTTCACCGTCCGCATCCCCGACGGCCTCTCCCTGGACGTCGCCGCGCCGCTGCTGTGCGCGGGCATCACCACGTACTCCCCGCTCCATCGCTGGCAGGCGGGCCCCGGCAAGAAGGTCGCCGTGGTGGGCCTCGGCGGTCTCGGCCACATGGCCGTCAAGATCGCGCACGCCATGGGCGCCGAGGTCACCGTCCTCTCGCAGTCCCTGCGCAAGAAGGACGACGGCCTGCGCCTCGGCGCCGACCACTACTACGCGACCAGCGACGAAGCCACCTTCGAGCAGCTCGCGGGCACCTTCGACGTGATCCTCTCCACGGTCTCCGCACCGCTGCCCCTGGACAAGTACCTGGGCCTGCTGCGCTCCGAGGGCGCCTTCGTGAACGTCGGCGCCCCCGAGGAGCCGGTCTCCCTCAACCTCTTCTCCGTGATCGGCGGCGGCAAGACCCTCGCGGGCTCCATGATCGGCGGCATCCAGGAGACCCAGGAAATGCTGGACTTCTGCGCCGAGCACGGCCTGGGCTCGGAGATCGAGCTGATCGACGCCGACCAGATCAACGAGGCGTACGAGCGCGTCCTCACCAGCGACGTGCGCTACCGCTTCGTGATCGACACGGCCACGATCTGAGGCTGTCCGGCCCCTGACTCCTGGGGCCGCGTGGCCGGAACTCGACTCGGCCCGCGGCCCTAGGCCGCATTGCGCAGCAGGTGGGGGGCCGTGTGACCGATGCCGGGTGCGTGGGTCGTGCCTAGTGTGGTGGGCGTCAACACGGGCACTTCAGACGCATAGGAAGAGGTCGCACGATGACCATCCAGCTCAACCACACCATCGTCGCCGCGAAGGACAACAAGGCGTCCGCGCAGTTCCTTGCCGACATCCTGGGCCTCGAAGTAGGGCCCCAGTACGGTCCGTTCTTCCCCGTCGAGATCCCCAACGGCGTCACGCTGGACTACCTGGAGAGCGACGGCGGCCCGATCACCCCCCAGCACTACGCCTTCCTGGTCTCCGCGGATGAGTTCGACGCCATCTTCGGGCGCATCAAGGACGCGGGGCTCACCTACTGGGCCGACCCGCACCACAAGATCGTCAACGAGATCAACACCAACGACGGTGGCCGGGGCGTCTATTGGGACGACCCGAACGGCCACGTCCTGGAGATCATCACCAAGCCGTACGGCAGCGGGAGCTAGGCACCCTCCGCACCCTCCTCAGCGAGGAAGCCGAGCACGAGCGGCGTCGCGATGTCCGCGAACTCCTCGAAGTACGCATGCCGCGCACCGGGGACGAGCCGCATCCGCGCCCCGGGGATGCGTTCCGTGAGCAGGGGCGCGTTGGCCGTCGGGTTGAACACGTCGTCGGTGCCGTGCACGACGAGCGTCGGCGCCGTGATCCGCGGCAGCGCGTCCCAGGAGTCGTGCCGGGCGCTGGCCCGCAGATGCCGGCGCCGCGCGTGCGGGGGCATGGCCGGATCGCCGAGGGTGTGGAAGACCGCGCCCTCCCCTTGCCGGGCGATCCAGCCCGGGGTGTACATCAGCTCCTTCAGGGCGCGGTTCGCCGCCGCGGCATCGGGCTGACTGAGGGCGGCGCGCACCTCGGGGCCGCGCTCGATGCCGTGCGGCGGCCCCGGCGACGTACACCCGAGGACGAGCCGGTCGACCCGCCCGGGGTGATCGGCGGCGATCCACTGGGCCACACGCCCGCCCATCGACGTGCCGTACACATGGGCGCGCTCGATCCCCGCGTGGTCGAGCACGGCGACGACGTCGCGGGCGAAGCCGGGAGTGCTGTAGCTGTCGGTCTCGGGGTGGCCGCTCTCGCCGGTGCCGCGCCAGTCGAGCACGACCGTCCGGTACGCGGCGGCGAAGTCGTCCCGCACCGGGTCCCACCAGCGGTGGCTGTTGGACTGCCCGCTGAGCAGGACGAGGGGGCGGCCGGAGCCATGGACTTCGTAGTGCAGGGCCGTACCGTCGGCGGCTTCAGCGAGGGGCATGGGGTGAACGGTAACCACCCGCCGACCTCGCTAGGGTGCCGGGATGATCGGGACACCCATCGAGGTACCAGAGGGCTTTGCGCTGAGCACGGTCCAGCGGGAGGGTGAGCGGGGCCGCGCCTGGCTCGCGACGCTTCCGGAGCTTGCCGACGAGCTGTTCGAGCGCTGGGACTGCGAGCCGACGGACGCGGTCACGCACGGGCAGGTCGGCATCGTCGTCCCCGTCAGACGGCGGTACGACTCGGCGCCCGCCGTCCTGAAGATCTCCTTCCCGCACCCCGGCAACGTGTACGAGCCGGACGCCTTCGCGGTGTGGTCGGGCCGGGGCGCGGTCCGCCTCTACGAGCGGGACGACGCGAGGTTCGCGATGCTGCTCGAGCGGGCGGGGACAGGGCCCGGGGCGGACTCCCTCGCCGACGTGGAGGACACCGACGAGGCGGTGACCGTGGCCGGGCGCCTGGCGCGCCGCCTCGCCGTACCCGCGCCCGCCGGACTGCCACGGATGAGTTCGCTCGTCGCCGAGTGGGAGTGTGAACTGAGGGACGAGGACCGGGAGTTGGGTTCGCCGCTGCCCGCACGTGCGGTGGCCGCCGCGATCGGGACCGTACGCGAACTCGGCATGGACCAGCCGGACACCCTGATCCACGGCGACCTGCACTTCACCAACGTACTGAGGTCACAGCGCGAGCCCTGGCTCGCCATCGACCCCAAGGGCTATGTCGGAGACCCGGCGTACGACTCGATCACCCTGCTCCGCACCCGCTTCGAGTCCCTGCTCACCGCCCCCGATCCGCGGGCCGCGGCCCTGCGCCGCCTGGCCGTCTTCGCCGACGCGGCGGAGGTCGACCGCGACCGGGCCAGGAGGTGGGCGCAGGCGCGGGCGGTGACGGCCGCGCACTGGGGGCTGCGGCATGGGGATCCGGCGTGGGTGGTCAAGGCGACGGAGGCGCTGGCGGATGCGCTGACGTGAGGTGGCTGCCGGGGCGTTCGCCGGGAGCTTTGGCCGGGAGCGTTGGCCGGGCGTTCGCCGGGGGCAGAACGCTGATCACTGCCCGGGGGCCCGGGTGGCTCATACCCTGAGAGGGTGAGCAGCCAAGAGCGGTACCACGAGCCGGAGCAGGCCCCGAAGGCGGAGCGGCAGGCCCGCGTCATCCCGTTGCGCCCCCGCTCGGCGCGCACGGCGCCGCCCGGACCCGCCCCCATGCGCACAACTCCCGTGGCCCCGACGTCACCCACGGCGAAAGAGCCCCTGTGGCGGGACGTGGTCGGTGACGTGCTGCGCCGCGAGCGCCTCGCTCAGGAACGTACGCTCAAGGATGTGGCCGAGGCGGCCCGCATCTCGATGCCGTACCTCTCCGAGCTGGAGCGCGGCCGCAAGGAGGCTTCGTCCGAAGTCCTCGCGGCCGGCGCCCGCGCGCTCGGCCTGAGCCTGGCGGACCTGCTCTCCCTGGCCCAGATCGAGTTGACCCGCCACGCACCGCAGTCGACGCGACCGCGCCAGGGAGACATTCGCCTGGCGGCGTGAGCGCTGCTACGCCGGCTACGCCGCGGCGAGCATCCGCCGGCTGAGCACCTCGTCGGCGATGCCGTACGCCACCGCGTCCTCGGCGGTGAACACCTTGTCGCGGTCCATGTCCGCGCGCAGCGTGGCGATGTCGTGCCCCGAGTGCCGGGACAGCACGTCCTCCACCTGCGAGCGGATCCGCACCATCTCCTTGGCCTGGAGGGTGAGATCGGAGACCGTCCCCTGCTGCCCGCCGCTCGCGGGCTGCCCGAGCAGTACGCGCGAGTGCTCCAGGACGAACCGCCGCCCGGGGTCGCCTCCGGCGAGGAGCACGGCGGCGGTGGATGCGGCCTGCCCGACGCAGACGGTCGAGATGGGCGCACTGATGAAGCTCATGGTGTCGTAGATGGCCATGAGTGAAGTGAAGGACCCGCCAGGCGAGTTGATGTAGATAGAGACCTCGCGCTCAGAGTTCGAGGACTCAAGATGAAGCAACTGCGCGATGACGACATTGGCCACGCCGTCATCGATCTCCGTCCCGAGGAAGATGATCCGCTCGGAGAGCAGCCGGCTGTAGATGTCGTACGCGCGCTCGCCCTGCGGAGTGCGCTCGACGACGGTAGGAATCGTGTACTGGCTCATGTCGGTCAGACCCCCAGTCCCATACGCGGCTTGGACGCGGCAGGCCGCACATCGGCGAGCGAATCGAGCACCCGGTCGACCATCCCGTACTCCTTGGCCTGCTCGGCGGTGAACCACCGGTCGCGGTCGCCGTCACGCGAGATGACCTCCTCGGTCTGCCCGGTGTGCTCGGCGGTGATCCGCTCGACGGCCTTCTTCGTGAACTCCAGGTTCTCGGCCTGGATCGCGATGTCGGCGGTGGTCCCGCCGATGCCCGCGGAGGGCTGGTGCATCATGATCCGCGCGTTGGGCAGGGCATACCGCTTCCCCGCGGTCCCGACCGTCAGCAGGAACTGCCCCATGCTGGCGGCGAACCCCATGGCGAGGGTCGACACATCATTGGGGATCAGCCGCATGGTGTCGTAGATGGCGAGCCCGGCGGTGACGGAGCCGCCGGGACTGTTGATGTAGAGACTGATGTCGGTCCGCGGGTCCTCGGCGGAGAGCAGCAGCATCTGCGCGCACACGCGATTCGCGGAAACTTCGTCGACCTGAGTCCCCAGGAAGACGATCCGCTGGGTCAGCAACTGCGCGGCCAGATGATCGTCGAACCGAGTCGAGGGCGTCTCGCCCTCGGAGCCCCGAGGGGCATTGACGATGGACGGCATCGTTCGTCCTCCAGACGATAGGGAGCGGCAGCGGCACGGCTCACTTGCCGCCGACCCCTGCCCTGTCCCACCACCTTCGGACCACCGCCCTTGCCGCGTAAGTGTTCTTGGCCTGCGGCAGATTCGCTGACGGCAGAGCGGCCGGCCGTCAGTCCCGGCGGATGTGCCGGACCCCGGTCCAGGCACGGCGCAGACGGCCGGTCGGCGAGGAGCGCGAAGTGCCGGACGTCATGCCCGCGTTCGCGCAGCCGCCCGACGGTCTCCTCGAAGTAGGCAGGCTCCACGACGGTCATCGGCACGACAACCGTCCCCTCGTGTTTCGTGAGGGCCAGGTCGAGCACCTCGTACACACCCTGCCGTCAGGCCGGAAGATCCTGGAAGTCCCCGCGCAGACGGGGCGGCATCATGCGGTGCAGCCCGAACCCGACGTGCTCCGGATCGCAGACGACACCGCCGACGAGCCGCCGCCGGATGACGGTCCCGCGTCCCATGAGCTGAGGCAGCCAGGATCCCTTGCCCGCGCCTGTGTATCCGGACAGCGGCCGACGGCCCCTCGCTGCTGGCTTCGTCGACTCACTCCGCCTTCGCGCTGCGGATGCTCCCGGACCGCTCTGGGCGCTAGTTGCGGGCGCTCCGACTCTTGAACGCCCCGCGCGACAGCACGAGTTCAACCTCAGGTGCCCCGCATGAACGGATTCAACCATTCCGTAAACATTATGAAGATTCAGGGGAGGGAACGAGATCTACGTCACAGCGCCCCGGCGAAGCGCGTGATGTTGTTCGGTTACGCAGTCGGACGTGATGTTCAACCCGGAGTGACCGCATGGGTAATGCGTCCGATCTAGCGCAAAAAAGGGGAGGGTGCAAAATATGCGCATCAATATGTACAAATCTCGGACTGCGGCTATAGCCGCCGTTTGTGCCGCATCAATGCTCGGGGGGGCCCAGGTCGCGTCAGCGGACACCACGCCCGTATCGCCTGATGGCCAGTCGGGCGAGGCCGGGGTGCTCAATTGGGGCAGTAGCCTTTCGGGGGTGCGGGCCGGATTCCAGTCCTCTCGCTGGGCCGACGAATCGTACTCACAAATTCTGTTCACCAATTGCGACGCGAACAATGGTGCCACGAAGTACTACAGCACCGATGTCGACCTTCGCCAGGACCGCCCTCTGGCTGACGACATTTCCTGGGGCGATAAGCACTACACCGCCTGCTTCGACGGCAACGCAACCAGCAACGGCCAGTGGAGCGGTCTTTCCCATGGGACCTACTTCTTCCAGATCAAGAAGATCGGCGGACATCAGAACATTGACCGCATACTCGGAGTGAAGAAGACGTACGTGGACACCTCGAAGGCCGATAGCTGACCAAGGGCTCGCGTAAACCGCATTCCAGGCCGTCCCAATCGGGGCGGCCTGGTTTATCTATCGGAGCAACCCGTGAAAATTCTCACCCGACTGCGCACCAGTGGCGCAATCTGGATGTCGCCGGTATGCCTCGGCATCATCCTCGTGTACTTTTTCCAGTCCCTCCACCTTGACCCGGGTTATACGGGGATGTACACGGAGCCGAAATGGGGGCCGTCCGTCGTCAGTCGGGTATTGATTGCGTACTATGCCTTTTCCTACGCCATCGCATCAGGGCTGGGGGCTTGGGAAGCGGGAAGGCTGAAGCGAGACGGCGTGTGGTCCTTGTCGGCCGCCCGCTCGCGTTATCGCATAGCAGCCGAAGCACTGCTTCCCGGCGTTGCCGCAGGCTGGCTCATGCTCCTCATCCCCTTGGGCATGGCGTTCGCAGAGATCGGCACATGGCCCACCATTGATTCCCTCCCGCTCCTGGGAATGGGAATGATCTTGGTCTGTGTTCACTCCATCATCGGTTTCGCAGTCGGCTCGCGCTTGAACCGCATCATCTCCGCACCCCTGATAGCTGCCGTCACGTACTTCCTCATCGGCGGATCAGCATCGCGCGGAGAAACCTTGTGGACCCGCCACTTGTCCGGCCAATTCACCGCCGGACTGAGCTTCGGAGAAATTGCCCCGCTTGAAAGCCTTCTTCCGCACATCCTCTTCTCCGGATCCATTGCTGCTGCGTGCTGCGTAGCGTGGATCTCCGCGTGGGGTCAGCTGATGCGTATCGCGATACGCATCACTGCCGCCGCAGCCTGCGTCGGCATTATGGCGAGTTGTGTTGCTGCCGTGGACAGTTGGGGCGCTGTCAGCCCGCTGGCGTCCGGGCACGCCGCCACGGAATGTCGGGGAACACATCCACGGGTCTGTGCCCCCGCGGCGGCGCACCTGGACATGAAGAAGACGCAGAGGGAGATCGCGGGGGCTATTACTGCACTGCGTGAGGCCGGCGTCGATGTTCCTACACCAAGCACCGTCAACGATTCCGTGGTCCTCGGTCGCGTACAGCGCACCTCGACGGACCGCGTGTGGTGGATGCCCGTGTCGAAGCAAGCCGCGCGGGGTGAGGAAACGCTGCGCCTAGCCGCTGTGGCCCACGCCGTGCAGTTCCCGTGCAACCGAACAGACGCGGTGAATTCTCGTTCCGCCATGCTCTGGGCTGCCACCGTTGCTGGCGCCGACCGGCCTTATCTGACGTGGCAGAAGTCGGAGGTGCAGCAGTATGCGAACGGTGACGAGGTACTAGAAGTTGTGCAGCGCCGCGTGTCGACCGCGCGGAAGCTCTCGCACGCCGAACAGAGCGCGTGGTATGCGAAGGAAATCAAGAAGGCCTGCACAAATGCAGGAAAGGACGGCACGTGATGCTGTGGTGGTTCAAAGCGCGCCGCATTGCCCCAGTCCTCCTGCCCAGCATGGTCCTGTTCGCATTGCTGGTTCTAGTTATGAACGATGGCTCAGTAGAACTGCCAGCTCTGTTGACCGGCGGAAACAATTCGGTGGTCCTTACGCTTCTGCCGCCTCTGCTCATCACTTCAGGCCTTCTTTTGTGCCTGACATCCCGCCTGTTGGAAGGCGAAGTAGCGGGATGGAGGCCTGTGGCTCGCTATGACGCTCTCCTCATTACTGCGGTCATAATTCTGTCTGTTGCGATCGGAGCGGCAGTAGGGTGGCTGTCGGGAAGTGAGACAGCGTGGGGTGTTGGCCGCAACACTGCTTACCTCACTGGCCTCATGCTTCTTGCTTACGCGGTCGTTCCACCGGCTGCGGTGATGCTTCCCATTGGCTGCATCTTTACCGTTGTCTTTCTTGGCTATGACCGGTACCACCGTCCGTATCCGTGGACCATCTTGCCGGAACCGGCAACTCACGTAAGTGCCGCGCTAGCATCCGCAGCCGTATTTACCATTGGTCTCGCTGCTTTTGTGGCCACGCGCCGAAACGCCACCGTTAGAGGTACGTAATGTATATCCACCTGGATTCCTGCACTTTCGCCTACCGGCGGAACAAGCCTCCAGTCCTCCATCAGCTCACGTACAGCATTCCTCGGGGCATTTCCATCCTCCTTGGCCCGAATGGGGCAGGTAAATCGACCCTTCTCAAACTCGCCGCCGGGGTGAACAGCCCAACATCCGGCAGTGTCAGGATGGGCGATCTGAATGCGCGGCAGCGCAAATATCGCCAGCGTGTGGCGTGGATGCCACAGAGCATTACCGCCATGACATCTCTGACAGCTCGCGAGCAAGTTGCCTACACAGGTTGGCTCAAGGGGATGAACCGATCTGACGCGTGGGCTGCTTCCCTCCCCGCGTTGGCGCGTGTGGAACTGACGTCCAGGGCCAACATAAAGACGAAGGACCTTTCTGGCGGTCAACTTCGACGAGTCGGCGTTGCTTCCGCTCTTGTCCACAACGCCGCGGTACTGCTGCTCGACGAGCCCACAGCTGGGATGGATCCAGCACAGCGACGCGTCTTCCGAGATCTCATAGCCCGCCTCGCGCACGAGGACGAGGTGCAGGTCTTGATGTCCACGCACGACATCGCCGATCTGGCCGAGGAATCCGATCACGTAACCGTGTTGACCGAAGGCACGGTTTCCTTTGCCGGACCTACAGACGACTTCATCGCGCATGCGCCCGCCGGGACGCCGACAGGCAGGATGGTCGAGGAGGCATACGCGGCCTTGGCCGCTGGCCAAGGCCGCGAGTACTGACGTTGAAGGGCCCGACGAACTCGCAGGGGACGCCTGGGAAGACCGCGTCCCCTGAAACGCGTCAGCGAGGGGATCGTCAGACCGTGGCCTGCCAGCAGGTCCGGAGTCGCCGGGATGGCAGCCCGGTGACTCACCAAAGCCGAGTGACGCGCCGCGACCTCCGCGCCGCGTGAACGCGCGAGGTCCCGGGTGACGGTGTCATTCCGCCGTGGGAGCGGGAGCGATCCCCGTCGGGCAGGCCCGGCCCCAGTTCGTCTCCGACGGGCTGTCCAGCCGCAGGCCCGTGCCGCCGATTCCGCAGTAGCCGTCCGGGTTCTTGTCCAAGTACTGCTGGTGGTAGCCCTCGGCCGGCCAGAACGGGCGGGTGGCTGCCGGGAGGATCGTTGTCGTGATCTCGCCGTGGGTCGCCGATGTGAGGACCTGCTGGTACGCGTCGCGGGACGCCACCGCGCCCGCTTCCTGGTCGGAGGAGTGCGTGTAGATCGCCGAGCGGTACTGCGTGCCCACGTCGTTGCCCTGGCGGAAGCCCTGCGTGGGGTTGTGGGACTCCCAGAAGAGCTTCAGGAGAGCCGCGTACGAGACGCGGGCCGGGTCGAAGACCACGCGGACCGCCTCCGTGTGGCCCGTCAGGCCCGAGCAGACTTCCTCGTAGGAGGGGTTCTCCGTGTAGCCCCCTTGGTAGCCGACGTACGTCGTCCAGACGCCCTCCGTCTGCCAGAACTTGCGCTCCGCTCCCCAGAAGCAGCCGAGCCCGAAGTCCGCGATCTCCAGTCCTTCGGGGTACGGGCCCAGGAGCGGGTTGCCGAGGACCGTGTGGCGGGACGGGACCTCGAATTCGGGGGTCGCGCGGCCCTTCAGGGCCTGCTCGGGGGTGGGGAGCTCGGGCGTGCGGCCGAAGAGCATCGGGCTGTCCTCCAGAAACGGGGCGGGGCGGTGCGGACCTGCGTGGGGGCGGCTACTGGGTCAACGTGTGCGAGGGGAGCCGCATTCCTCGGGCCGTCCGCCTCAGTGCGACAGCGTCGCGGGACTGCCGCCGTTCGCCTCGTACCCAGCCACCGCCAGCGCGCGGTACACCGCGTAGTCCGCGGCCGGGTCGGAGGAGACCGTCCAGGGCAGGGCGCCGACGTGGCCGTCCACGTGGATCAGCTGGTTCATCGCCTCCGCCCAGCGCTCGCTGCGGACCAGGAAGAGGATCAGGAGGTGCCGGACGTGCGCCAGCATCGGGTCGTCCGGGCGGGCCGAGTGCACTGCGTAGAGCGCGCCCTCCACCGCCTTCGTGACGACCTCGCTCTCGTAGAAGCCGCGGACCAGGTTGACCTCGGGCAGGTGCTCGTACACCGCGAAGAGCGGGAGCGCGGAGAGGAGCGAACCCTTGGGGGCGCGGGCCGCCGCGGCCTCCGCGAAGTGGTGCGCGAGGTCGCGCGAGCCGTGCCACTTCTCGCACCAGTAGTGCAGGGCCGCCAGATGCGCGCCCATGTGTGCGGGCGCGCGGTCCAGGATCTTGAGCCACAGCTGCTCGAACTCCTCGCGCGGGTACGCGAGACCGCGGGCGATGGAGAGCTCGATGATGTACGGAACCGGGTCCCCGGGGGAGAGGAGCGCCGCCTGCGCGCAGGCCTCCTTCGCCTCCTCCAGGATGATCCGGAATTCGTCCGTCCCGGACTGTGACGACCGCCAGGCCTGCTGGACCAGGAACTCCGCGTGCACTGCCGCGCCGCCCGCGTCCTTGGGCGCCTCGGCCCGCCACACCCGCAGCCACTGCCCGCCGGGCTGGTCGCTGACCCCGCCCGGCCGCTGCTGCAGCTCCAGGGAAGCGGCGCCCGCGAACGCCTGCACGCGCTGCCAGCGCACCTCGCCGTGCACCTCCGTGCCCGCGAGCAGCTGCGAGGCCGCCTTCCAGCTCTGCGATTCCTGGACCACGTCGAGGACGTCGAGGAGGTCGCGGTCCGGGCCCGGCATGCGGATGTCCAGCTCCTCCTGACGCGCGAAGCCGTAGTCCGCCGGGTCCGCGGCGTCCGGTGAACCGGGGGCGACCTGGCGGATTCCGCCGCGCCTGCGCAGCAGGAACGGGCCCAGAACCGCCCCGATCATGATCGCCGCCATCAGCACCCAGAGAATCTCCATGCCTCAAGCGAACCAGACGGGTCTGACACTTGGCGAACCAGTCTCGAACTCGTCGGCCCTCCCTCCGTCCAGGACTAGGCTCTGGCCACATGAGTGACACGTTCAGCAGCCAGAGTTTCGAGACCGTCGCGATCCACGCGGGCAACACCGCGGACCCGCTCACCGGCGCGGTCGTCCCGCCGATCTATCAGGTGTCGACGTACAAGCAGGACGGCGTCGGCGGGCTGCGCGGCGGCTATGAGTACAGCCGCAGCGCCAACCCCACCCGCACCGCCCTGGAGGAGAACCTGGCCGCGCTGGAGGGCGGCAGGCGCGGCCTCGCCTTCGCGTCAGGTCTCGCAGCCGAGGACTGCCTGCTGCGTACGCTGCTCGCTCCCGGCGACCACGTGGTCATCCCCAACGACGCGTACGGCGGCACGTTCCGGCTCTTCGCGAAGGTCGTCTCGCGGTGGGGCGTCGAGTGGTCGGTCGCCGACACATCGGACCCGGCGGCGGTGCGGGCCGCGGTGACCGACCGTACGAAGGCGATCTGGGTGGAGACCCCCTCCAACCCGCTGCTCGGCATCACGGACATCGCCGCCGTCGCGCAGGTCGCCAAGGAGACGGGGGCCCGCCTCGTCGTCGACAACACCTTCGCGAGCCCCTACCTGCAGCAGCCCCTCGCGCTCGGCGCGGACGTCGTCGTGCACTCCCTGACGAAGTACATGGGCGGGCACTCGGACGTCGTGGGCGGCGCGCTGGTCGTCAACGACGCCGAGCTCGGCGAGGAGTTGGCGTACCACCAGAACGCGATGGGCGCGGTGGCCGGGCCCTTCGACGCGTGGCTTGTCCTGCGCGGCATCAAGACGCTGGCCGTCCGGATGGACCGGCACAGCGAGAACGCGACGAAGGTCGCCGAGATGCTGACGCGGCACGCGCGCGTGACGCGTGTTCTCTACCCCGGGCTTCCGGAGCACCCCGGTCACGAGACCGCCGCCAAGCAGATGAAGTCGTTCGGCGGGATGGTGTCCTTCCAGGTCGCCGGGGGCGAGGAGGCCGCGGTCGCCGTCTGCGACCGCGCGAAGCTGTTCACCCTGGGTGAGTCGCTCGGCGGCGTGGAGTCCCTGATCGAGCACCCGGGGCGGATGACGCACGCCTCCGTGGTGGGCTCGGCCCTGGAGGTCCCCGCGGACCTGGTGCGGCTCTCGGTGGGCATCGAGAACGCGGACGACCTGCTGGCCGATCTGCAGCAGGCGCTGGGCTAGGAAAGCCCGCGCCCGGTCACCAGCGTGTCAGCGGTGGAGTCGTCTCCGAAGGCGGCTCCACCCACGGCTGCTCGACCGACGCCCAGACCACGAAGGCGACCGCCGCCACGAGCAGCAGGAGCCACAGCAGCCGGCGCAGCGCCCTTCTGCGGCGCAGCATGCGGGCGCCGCGGCGGACCGCTTCCTCGTAGACCTCGGGCGGGACCGAGGGGGGCGCGCCGTCGTCCAGGAGGAGGCGGACCGCGTTCTCCTTGCGGTCGAACTGGCTCATGACGGGGCCGCCTCACCCAGGGGGCGCGTCGGCGCGGGGCCGCGCGGCGGGTGCAGGACCGTCTCCATCGCGCGGGCGCAGATCGCCCCCACGCGGTCGGTGGGCAGGCCGAGCAGCGCCGCTGTCTGCTCCTCGGCGACGCCCTCGTACAGCCGCAGCACGAGAATCAGCCGCTCCTGGGGCGTGAGCCCGGCCAGGACGCCGCCGTGGCCCCGGTGCCGCCGCCAGGCCCCGCGCGCGAAGCGGATGGCCAGCTGCTGGCGGGTGCGGTCGTACGGGTCCTCGCCGCGCATCCGGTCCCACGTCGCGTACGAATGCGCCAGGGACGCGGTCAGCAGGGCACGCGCGCGTGGGTTGGCGTCCGGCGGCTCGGTGGTGAGCAGTGTGGCGGCATGCAGCAGCCGCCCTGCCGCGCCCGCGACGAACGCCTCGAACTCCCGGGCACGGCGGACGTTCACAGACGTCTGCCGTTCGCGCACACCGCGCCTCCAGCCTGGAGGGGACGGGCCCCCGGTCTCATATGAGGCCAGGCACACGGCCGAGGTCAAGAGGCGGGCGCCCTCGGAGCCGCCGGTCTCAAGAAGCGGGCTCGTCCGGAGTCACCTGCGAGGTCTGGCGGGCGGACAGCGCTGAATTGAAGCGCGTGAGGAGCGTGCAGAAGCTTTCGCGCTCCTCCGGGGACCAGTCGTCGGTCAGCTCGGCCATGAGGTCACGCCGCGATGACCGCACCTCGTTGAGGCGCGCCTCGCCGCGCGGCGACAGCTGGAGCACCACGGCACGGCCGTCCTCGGGGTGCGAGGTGCGCTTGACCAGCCCGGTGTCGACCAGCGGGGCGACCTGCCGGGTGACCGTCGACGAGTCGATGCCCATGCTCGCGGCGAGCGCCTTCACGCCCATCGGCCCCTCCTTGTCGAGGCGGTTGAGCAGCAGGTATGCGGCGCGGTCCATGGAATTGCGGACCTGTCCTACGCCGCCGAGGCGCGTCTGCTCCGCACGGCGGGCGAACACGGCCACCTGGTGCTGCAGCGTGTCGAGGAGGCCGGGATCGCTGGCGGTCGTCATGTCCGGAGTTGTGGGCATGGCCGGGGGCTCACTTCATGCGAGGGCGATGGGTTGGGGGACAGGGTACGCGGCCGGGACGCGGGGCGTACCAGCGCTGCGCAAACCAGTCTCGGCACGTGGTCACCACAGGAGGACCCCGCTGTGAACTGGGAGACTGGCGGTCATGAGCTACCGCACGCCTCACTCCTTGCCGACGGTCACCCTCGACGACGTGCGCGGCGCCCAGAAGATGCTCTCGGGCGTGTCCAGGGTGACGGCGATGGAAGGCAGCAGGCACCTGTCGCAGCTCGTGGGGGCGCCGGTCCACTTCAAGTGCGAGAACCTCCAGCGGACGGGCTCCTTCAAGCTGCGCGGTGCGTACGTACGGATCGCGGGCCTGCTGCCCGAGGAGCGCGCGGCCGGTGTGGTCGCCGCGAGCGCGGGCAACCACGCGCAGGGCGTGGCCCTGGCGTCCTCGCTGCTCGGTGTGCGGTCCACGGTCTTCATGCCGGTGGGTGCCCCGCTGCCCAAGGTCGCGGCGACCCGCGAGTACGGCGCGGAGGTGCGGCTGCACGGCCAGGTGGTCGACGAGACGCTGGCCGCCGCGCAGGAGTACGCCCACGAGACGGGCGCGGTCTTCATCCACCCCTTCGACCACCCCGACATCATCGCGGGGCAGGGCACGGTGGGCCTGGAGATCCTGGAGCAGTGCCCCGAGCTGCGGACCCTGGTCCTCGGCGTCGGCGGCGGCGGGCTCGCCGCGGGCATCGCGGTGGCGGTCAAGTCGCTGCGCCCGGACGTCAAGGTGATTGGCGTGCAGGCGGCGGGCTCCGCGGCCTACCCGCCCTCGCTCGCGGCCGGGCACCCGGTGTCGATAGAGAACCCGGCGACGATGGCCGACGGCATCAAGGTCGGGCGCCCCGGCGACGTGCCGTTCCGCATCATCGACGAGCTGCTCGACGACGTCGTCACCGTCTCCGAGGACGAGCTCTCCAGCGCGCTGCTGCTCTGCCTGGAGCGGGCCAAGATGGTCGTCGAGCCCGCGGGCGCGAGCCCCGTCGCGGCGCTCCTGAGTCGGCCGCAGGACTTCGAGGGTCCGGTGGTCGCGCTCCTGTCCGGCGGCAATGTGGACCCGCTCCTGATGCAGCGGATCCTGCGCCACGGCATGGCGGCGGCGGGCCGCTATCTGTCGCTGCGCCTGCGCCTCACGGACCGGCCCGGGGCGCTGGCCACGCTTCTCGGGGTGTTGTCAGTGGTGGACGCTAACGTCCTCGACGTGGGCCATGTGCGGACCGATCCGCGACTCGGACTCACGGAGGTGGAGGTGGAGTTGCACCTGGAGACCAAGGGGCCCGCGCACTGCGCCGAGGTCGGCGTGGCTCTGCGCGAGGCGGGCTACACCGTCATCGGCTGACGGCTGACGGCTGCGGAGAAATTCCCCCACACACCACGCCGTTCCCCGCTATTTTGCTTTGTCCACAGGCTTCGCCGATCCCGTTGAAGAGACGCGATGTATCGCGTTATGGTGTGTGTCTCACGTCACTGGTCGCCGGGCGCGTGATACCCGGCAAATCTAATCTTTTCCGTAGGAAGTCACCCAAACAACTGGGAGAACCCACATGCCAGGCGCCATCTACGCCGAAGGCCTCGTGAAGACCTTCGGTGACGTAAAGGCTCTGGACGGCGTCGATCTGGATGTCCCGGAGGGCACCGTGCTCGGGCTCCTCGGGCCGAACGGCGCGGGCAAGACCACGGCGGTGCGCTGTCTGACGACGCTTCTGACGCCGGACAGCGGCCGCGCGGTCGTCGCGGGCATCGACGTGCTGAAGCATCCGAACGAAGTGCGGCGCTCGATCGGTCTCTCGGGCCAGTTCGCCGCGGTCGACGAGTATCTGACGGGCCGCGAGAACCTCCAAATGGTCGGCCAGCTCTACCAGATGAAGGCCAAGGAGGCGAAGGCCAGGGCGGGCGAGCTGCTCGACCGGTTCAATCTCGCCGACGCCGCGGACCGCCCCTCCAAGACGTATTCGGGAGGCATGCGCCGCCGCCTCGACCTCGCGGCCGCGCTCGTCGTGTCACCCCCGGTGATGTTCATGGACGAGCCGACCACGGGCCTCGACCCGCGCAACCGCCAGCAGCTCTGGGAGGTCATCCAGGAGCTGGTGTCGGGCGGCACGACCTTGCTGCTCACCACCCAGTACCTCGAAGAGGCCGACCACCTGGCGCACGACATCTGCGTCATCGACCACGGCCGGGTCATCGCGCGCGGCACCTCCGACCAGCTCAAGGCGCAGACCGGCGGCGAGCGCGTCGAGGTCGTGGTGCACGAGCGCGAGCACATCGCCCCGGCGACAGAGGTCCTGCGCGGCCTCGGCAAGGGAGAGGTCGCCGTCGAGAACCACACCCGCAAGCTCACGGTTCCGGTCTCCGGCGGCGCCAAGCTGCTCGCCGAGATCATCCGAGAGCTGGACAACCGCGGCGTCGAGATCGACGACATCGGGCTGCGCCGCCCGACCCTGGACGACGTGTTCATCTCACTGACGGGCCATGTGGCCGAGGTGACGAACGGCGAGAAC
This sequence comes from Streptomyces rectiviolaceus, assembly GCF_039533825.1. Lineage (NCBI taxonomy): Bacteria > Bacillati > Actinomycetota > Actinomycetes > Kitasatosporales > Streptomycetaceae > Streptomyces > Streptomyces rectiviolaceus. Next base: position 73,015 of record NZ_BAAAUG010000084.1, on the reverse strand, counting down.
ACCGAGAACGCCGAGAACGCCGAGAACACCGAGAACGGCGGGCGCAGCGCCAACGACGCGACAGACGCGAACGACGCGAACGGCAAAGACACGACGGAGGACGCCAAGTGAGCGCGACAACCGAAGCGGTCCGGACCGTGGCCCCCAGGCCGCGAGGCGGCGTCGTCCAGTCGTTCAACGACTCGCTCGTCGTCGCCAAGCGCAATCTCATCCGCATGACGCGCATCCCGGAGATGATCATCTTCGGTCTGATCCAGCCGATCATGTTCGTGGTGCTGTTCGCCTATGTCTTCGGCGGCTCGATGAACATCGGGGGCTCCACGGACCCCGGTGTCTACCGCGAGTTCCTGATGGCCGGCATCTTCGCCCAGACCGTCACCTTCGCCACCGCGGGTGCCGGCGCGGGCATCGCCGACGACATGCACAAGGGCCTCATCGACCGGTTCCGGTCGCTGCCCATGGCGCGCGGCGCCGTCCTCACCGGCCGGACCATCGCCGACCTCGTGCAGACCGCGCTCACCCTGGTCGTGCTCGCGATCGTCGCGCTCCTGGTCGGCTGGCGGGTCCACGAGGGCATCGGCAAGGCGATCGGCGCCTTCGGCCTGCTTCTCCTGCTCGGCTATGCCTTCACGTGGATCGGGGCGCTCATCGGCCTCTCGGTCCGCACCCCGGAGGCGGCCACGTCGGGCGGCCTGATCTGGCTCTTCCCGGTCACGTTCATCTCGAACGCCTTCGTCCCCACGGACAACATGGCCACGTGGATCCAGACCATCGCCGACTGGAACCCCTTCAGTGCCACCGTCCAGGCCTGCCGTGAGCTGTTCGGCAACCCGGGAGTGGTCGACTCGTCGGCCTGGCCCATGCAGCATCCGGTCTGGGCCTCGGTGATCTACTCGATCCTGATCGTCGTGCTCTTCCGGACCCTCGCGGTCCGCAAGTACCGCTCGGCCACGGCCTGAGCCCAGGCGCGCAAGCCCCGCAAGCCCCGCGCGGCCCGCAAAGCCCGCAAGGCTCCAGACACGCGAAAGGCCCCCGGCACGCTCGGTGCAGGGGGCCTTCCGTTTCGCCGATGCGGGCCTCAGGCCTGATAGGGCTGCGCCTGGAGGATCTTCACGGAGGCGAGCTTGCCGTTCGGCAGTTCGTACTGCGCGTCCTCGCCGATCTTCTTGCCGTTCACGCCGCTGCCGAGCGGGGACTGCGGCGAGTACGTCTCGATGTCGGCGCTCGCGTACTCGCGCGAGGCGAGCAGGAACGTCACGGTGTCGTCCTCGTCGCCGTCAAAGGCGATCGTCACGACCATGCCGGGCGCGACCACGCCGTCCGCGGCCGGCGCCTCGCCGACCTTCGCATGCTCCAGGAGCTGGGTCAGCTGGCGGACGCGGAGCTCCTGCTTGCCCTGCTCCTCCTTGGCCGCGTGGTACCCGCCGTTCTCGCGCAGGTCGCCCTCCTCACGTGCCGCCGCGATCTTCGTAGCGATCTCGGTGCGCGCGGGACCAGACAGGTACTCCAGCTCGGCCTTGAGCTGGTTGTACGCCTCCTGGGTCAGCCAGGTGACGTTCTCGCTGGTCTGGGTCACAGGTGCTCCTCGTAGGTACTGGGAATACAAAGCATCGCCCTACCCAGAAGGATGTTCCCTCACGGGTGGGCGAAACCACGAGCCTAACAATTCAGGCGCGTGAGGGGGAGGACATAAGCCATCAGAAATACGTCAACGCAGGTGAGAGCCGGTACACCGGGGACGTCGGCCGGTCAGCGTGACGCAAGGGACGAGTCGACGGACAACCAGAGTCGGCCGGGCCTCGGTCCGGGCCTCAGTCCGAGTGGCAGCCGAGCAGCTCGGCGCTCGTCCCGAGCGCCTTCGTGCGCAGCGTGACGACCTTGTCGATCCTGCCCTCGTTCTGGTCGAAGCGGAAGTCCGCGCGGCCCACCTCTTCGCCGTCCTCGGCCTGCGAGCGCAGGGTGCAGTAGCCCTTCGCGTCCGCGTCCTTGCGCACCTCCAGGTGCACCTGGACCGCGCTGTCCGATACGACTTCGAACTTGATCACTTCGCCGCTGACCTTCGTGCCGGAGACGTAGTCGTATCCGAACCAGCCGATCATGAGGAGGAAGAGCACACCGAGGACTCCACCGGTGATCTTCAGCTTGCGGTCCGCGCGTTCGTCGGCCGAGCGCGAGTGGCCGTACCGGCCATCGGGTGCCGGTGCGGTGGAGCCGCTGATGTCGCCGCCGCTCACGGCCACCATGATCGTCCTCCAGGAAAGGGGATGCCGGAATTTTCCGCCCCCCGGTTCCGTCACTATAGAAGCCGTCCATTGCGCCGAATTGACCAGGGCGCCAGATGACTGAGGAACGAGTCTTGACTGAGCAGCTGCGACTGATGGCCGTGCACGCCCACCCCGACGACGAATCGTCGAAGGGTGCGGCCACCATGGCCAAGTACGTGTCCGAGGGGGTGGACGTGCATGTCGTGACCTGCACGGGCGGGGAGCGCGGCGACATCCTCAACCCCAAGCTCCAGGGTGACAAGTACATCCAGGAGAACATCCACGAGGTGCGCAGGAAGGAGATGGACGAGGCTCGCGAGATCCTCGGCGTCAAGCAGGACTGGCTCGGCTTCGTCGATTCGGGTCTGCCCGAGGGCGACCCGCTGCCGCCGCTGCCCGAGGGCTGCTTCGCCCTCGAGGACGTCGACAAGGCGGCCGGGGAGCTGGTCCGGCAGATCCGCTCCTTCCGTCCGCAGGTCATCACGACCTACGACGAGAACGGCGGCTATCCGCACCCCGACCACATCATGACCCACAAGATCTCGATGGTGGCCTTCGAAGGGGCGGCGGACCCCGAGAAGTACCCGGAGAGCGAGTTCGGCCCGATCTACCAGCCGCAGAAGCTCTACTACAACCAGGGCTTCAACCGGCCGCGCACCGAGGCGCTGCACCAGGCGATGCTCGACAAGGGCATGGAGTCGCCCTACGGGGACTGGCTCAAGCGGTGGGACGAGTTCAACCGGGTCGAGCGGACGCTGACCACGCATGTTCCCTGCGCCGACTTCTACGAGGTCCGCGACAGGGCGCTGATCGCGCACGCCACGCAGATCGACCCCGAGGGCGGCTGGTTCCGGGTGCCGATGGAGCTCCAGAAGGAGGTCTGGCCCACGGAGGAGTACGAGCTCGCGAAGTCGCTCGTCGATACATCCCTCCCCGAGGACGACCTCTTTGCGGGCATCCGCGACAATGCCTAGCGTGAACGCACATCTGGCAATGACGCATCTCGTCCCTCTCGCCAAAGAGGTCGACGATGACAAGGTGACCCCGGGTGTTCTCGGCTTCATCGTCTTCGCGGTGATGGCTCTCGCCGTCTGGGGGCTGATGAAGTCGATGAACAAGCACATGCGGAAGGTCGACTTCAAGGAGCCCGCCGAGTCCTCCACCGGATCCGGCGAGAGCGAGCCCTCCGGGGCCGAGGCCCGGCGGGGCTAGCCCGCCCTCGTCACCGTCACTCCCATCACCTCTCGGGAGTGACGGTTCGGCACCATGCCCAGGCGCCAGGCCTGCCAGCCGGTCTCCAGGTCGGCGCCGCGCTCCAGGAGGAGGCCGTACGCCTCCATGTAGTCGGCCAGCTTGCCGTCGCGCGTCGGATGGCCCGCGCGGGCCAGCTGGCTGAGCTCCTCCTGGGCGACGGCGGTGCCGATCTCCCAGCCGCCGGGCGATCCGTACGGCAGCATGGTGCAGCGCAGGAAGCGGGCCCAGTCCTCGCCGCGGTGGTCGCCGTACGAGGCGAAGAGCGCGGCTGCCTCGTCGCACAGGCCGAGCGCCTGCTGGGCGCGCGTGTTCCCCGCGTCCACGACCGCGAGCTCCAGGCAGGTCCAGGCCTCGCCGTGCGCGACGCCGATGCGCTGGAAGTCGGCGCGGGCGTCCACCAGGAGCTGGCGGGCGAAGCCGGAGTTGCGCAGCGAGCCCGTCTGGGCGGCGCGCTGGTCGCGGGTCACCCGCGCCGAGTGGTGCCGCGCGCAGGCCAGGCCGTACACGTCCCGCATCCGCGAGAACATCGTCCGCGAGCGCTCGAGCTCGCGCACCGCCTGGTCGAGGCTGCCCGCCTCCTCCAGGGCCTGGCCCAGGTAGTAGGCGCTCCACGCCTCGCCGCGCGCGTCCTCGTTGTCGCGGTGCCGGGACACCGCCTGCCGCAGCCCGTCGACCGCGGCCGACGCGTCGCCGTCCACCAGGCGGGCCCGCGCGAGCTGCGTCAGGGCCCAGGCCTCGCCGCGGCCGTCGCGTGTGCGCCCGTACAGGTCAAGGGCGCCCCGCAGCTGCTCCTCCGCGCGCGGTACGTCGCCCATGCGCAGGCAGAGCTGGCCGAGCTGGAAGTGCGCCCAGGCCTCGCCGTGCAGGGAGTCGTTCTCGCGGTGCAGGGCGAGGGAGGACTCCAGGAGGCCGAGGGCCTGGTTGAGGTTGGCGCGGTCCCGCTCGACCGCCGCCAGGGCGTGCATCGTCCAGGCCCGGTCGCCCGCGAGCTCCTCGGGGGCCTGCAGATCGAGCGCCTCGCGCAGCCGCGCCGCCGCCTCCGTCAGATTGCCCTGGTGGTGCAGGGTGATCCCCAGGGAGCACAGGGCGAGGGCGGCGCCCGCGTCCTGATGAGCCTCCATGTACAGGTCGACCACCGACGCCAGGGTCGTGCGCGCCTGGTCGAGCTCGCCGAGCTGACGGGACGCGATGCCCGTGCGCCACCGCACGCTCCGTGTGAGAAGACCCTGGTCGACGGCCTGCGTCAGCTCGCTGATCTCGCCCAGGCGGTAGAGGTCGCCGCGCAGCAGGCAGTAGTCGCACAGCGCGCCAAGGAGGTTGAGCACCGCCTCCTGGTCGACGCCCTCCGCGTGCCGCAGCGTGGCCGTGATGAAGCTCGTCTCGTCGTCGAGCCAGCGCAGGGCGGCTTCGAGCGAGGAGAAGCCGTGCCGGTCGAACTGGCCCGCGCGCGTCGACATCTTGCCGTCGACCAGGCGGATCACAGATCCTGCGAGCTCGCTGTAGCTGACGATGAGACGTTCCTGCGCGGCCGTGCGCTCGCCGGCCTCCTCCTCGTCGATGAGCCGGGCAAGGGCGAAGGCGCGTACGAGATCGTGCAGGCGGTAGCGGCTGCCGCGCACGTGGTCGACGAGGCCCGCGCGCGAGAGCGCGGTCAGCTGGCGGGCCGCTTCCTGTTCGTCGGCGCCGAGCAGGGCCGAGGCGGCAGCCGCGCCCAGGGACGCGCGGCCGGCGAGCGCGAGCCTGCGCAGGAGACGCCGCGCGGGCTCGGACTGGTCGGTGTAGCGCAGCCACAGGACGCGCTCGACGGGCGCGACCTTTTCGAAGGGTCCGTACGCGGCCAGGTCGGATGCGAGCTGACGCGGCGTGCGCGCGCCGATCGAGGACCCTGCGACGCGCAGGGCGAGCGGAAGGCCGCCGCACAACTCCCGCACCGCGTCGGTGGATTCGGCGTCGTAGGGCCCCGAGGCGTCCTGAGCCGCTTCCCGCAACAGCTCCTCCGCGCCCGCCGCCTCCAGCGGCTCCACCGGCAGCTGGTGCACCCAGGCGGGGAGGTCGGCGGGGAGTTCGATGGGCTTGCGGCTGGTGACGAGGACGAGGCTGTCGGAACGCTCGGGCACGAGGGTGCGCACCTGCTCCGGGTCGCTCGCGTCATCGAGGACGACGGTCACGGCCAGACCCGTCAGATACTGGTGATACAGCTCGCTGAGGCGCTTCACCTGCTGCTCCTGCGAGGAACGCTCCCGGAACAGCAACTGCTCGCGCGGGGCGCCCAATCGATTCAGCAGATGCATGAGCGCGTCCCGCGTGGACAGCGGCTGGGAGCTCTCGCCCCGCAGGTCGACGACGCAGGCGCCCCGGAACTGGTCCCGCAGATCGTGCGCGGCACGGACGGCGAGCGAGGAGCGCCCGGAGCCCGGCGCGCCGTGCAGCACGACGACGGTGGGCCGGGTCTCGGTGCTGGCCCGCGCGGCGTGCACCCACTGCGCCACGCGGGCGAGTTCGGGACGCCGCCCGGCGAACGGGCCATCAGGCTCAGGGAGTTGGGTGAAGGACTGCTCCAGTACGCTGCGCCTGCGTGCCGCCGCGCTCTTGTCCGTGCCCCGCAGCTGGGGCGAGGCCTTCTTCTTGCCGGAGCCGGAGGACGCCTGGAGCACCCGCTGCTGGTCGATGAAGGGCCGGATGCCCCGCACCTCCAGGGCCGTCAGCCACTGCAGCCGCAACTGCTCGGGCCCGCCCGGCTGGCTGATCGCCCCGGCGCGGCGGCTGGCCGCGGGCACATGGGAAGCGGTGACCTTCAGCACGGTGGTGGCCGCGCCGACGACGGCGACGGCGGCACCCGCGCCCAGCGCGGTCGAGGCCCCGGTCCCGAGCGCGAGGTCGGCGACACACGCGCCGACGGCCGCAACGGCGGCCACGAGCAGGGGAGTTCCCGCGCCCTCCTTGGCATATCGCTGCCCGAAGGAGAGCTGCCCGGCCGCCGCCTCGTCGACGGCCTGCGTATAAGCGGCGTACTCCTCCTCGGCGGTCTGCTCCATGGCATCAAGGGCACCGCGGGCCCGCGAGAGCAGCACACCCCCGTCGACGCGCCCGCCGGAGCGCCGCACCTCTTCCTCCACCGCCCGCACCAACAGCCGCTCGGCTTCGGCCCGATGGCTGTCCCGCATATGGGTCCCCCTCCGAGAGCAATCTGAGAGCAATAGTCGCCTGCGGTCACAAGTGTCCTGCGTACGGGGCTCCGGCGCGAGGGACTCCGCGGATCACGTGGGAGCATCTCCGGCGTACGGAGGGGAGTTGAGGTGACGATCGCCGATCATCAGGAACTCGATGTGACGGTCAGGGCCGTCGCCCCGGTGGGCTGCCTGGTGACCGTCGACGGGCAGGACGACGGGCAGGAGGGCTTCGTGGATCAGGCCAAGCACCCGTCCTGGTGGACGGATGTCGCGCCGCCCCAGGTCGGCGACCGGCTGCACGTCGTGGTGCTCGACGACTCCAGGGTCCCGCCCCGACTGAGCGCGCTCGATTCCGACATCGAGACCGGCAGGGCATTGCGGGGCCGCGGAGCCTGACGGCGCGGCTCGCCGCGAACTCGTGCCACCTGCGCGGGGCCCCGCCGTGTGCGCGAGGATGGAGGGCATGCCGAACCGACTGGCCCATGAGACGTCCCCCTACCTTCTTCAGCACGCCGACAACCCCGTCGACTGGTGGCCCTGGTCGGCGGAGGCTTTCGCGCAGGCGCGGGAGCGAGGCGTCCCTGTGCTGCTCAGCGTGGGATACAGCAGTTGCCACTGGTGTCACGTCATGGCGCACGAGTCTTTCGAGGACGCCGACACCGCCGCCTTCCTGAACGCGCACTTCGTCAACATCAAGGTCGACCGCGAGGAGCGGCCCGACATCGACGCCGTCTACATGGAGGCCGTGCAGGCCGCGACGGGGCAGGGCGGCTGGCCCATGACGGTCTTCCTGACGCCCGAAGCCGAACCCTTCTACTTCGGCACGTACTTCCCGCCGGAGCCCCGGCACGGCATGCCCTCCTTCCAGCAGGTGGCCGACGGGGTCCGGCGCGCCTGGACGGACCGGCGCGACGAGGTCGCCGAGGTCGCCGGGAAGATCGTGCGCGACCTCGCCGACCGGCAGCTGGCGTTCGGCTCCGACGAGCTGCCCGGCGAGGACGAGCTCGCGCAGGCGCTGCTCGGCCTGACGCGCGACTACGACGCGTCGCGGGGCGGCTTCGGGGGCGCGCCCAAGTTCCCGCCGTCCATGGTCGTCGAGTTCCTGCTGCGGCACTACGCCCGCACCGGCTCGGAGGGCGCGCTCCAGATGGCGGCCGACACCTGCGAGAAGATGGCGCGCGGCGGCATCTACGACCAGCTGGGCGGCGGGTTCGCCCGCTACTCCGTGGACCGCGAGTGGGTCGTGCCCCACTTCGAGAAGATGCTGTACGACAACGCGCTGCTCTGCCGCGTGTACGCCCACCTGTGGCGGGCCACGGGCTCCGACCTCGCGCGGCGCGTCGCCGTGGAGACCGCCGACTTCATGGTGCGCGAACTCCGCACGAACGAGGGCGGTTTCGCGTCGGCGCTCGACGCGGACAGCGAGGACGGCACGAGCGGCAAGCACGTCGAGGGCGCCTACTACGTGTGGACGCCCGAGCAGCTGCGCGAGGTGCTCGGCGACGCGGGCGCCGAGGTCGCCGCCGCGTACTTCGGGGTGACGGAGGAAGGGACCTTCGAGGAAGGCGCTTCCGTCCTGCAGCTTCCGGAGGGGCAGGGCACGGAGGGGCAGGGCGCGGAGGGCCAGGGCGCGGTGGCGGACGCCGAGCGGATCGCCTCGATCCGGGAGCGGCTGCTCTCGGCGCGGGCGGAGCGGCCCGCGCCCGGCCGTGACGACAAGATCGTCGCCGCCTGGAACGGGCTCGCTGTCGCCGCGCTCGCGGAGGTGGGGGCGTACTTCGAGCGGCCGGATCTGGTGGCTGCGGCGGTGTGCGCCGGTGACCTGCTCGTGCGGGTGCACATGGACGACAGGGCGCGGCTCTCCCGTACGTCCAAGGACGGTCAGGTGGGCGCGAACGCTGGCGTGCTGGAGGACTACGCCGATGTCGCCGAGGGATTCCTCGCGCTGGCCTCCGTGACGGGGGAGGGGGTGTGGCTGGAGTTCGCCGGTTTCCTGCTCGATCACGTCCTCGGCCAGTTCGTGGACGAGGAGTCCGGGTCCCTGTACGACACGGCGGCGGACGCGGAGCAGTTGATCCGGCGGCCGCAGGATCCCACGGACAACGCGGTGCCGTCCGGGTGGACGGCGGCCGCGGGAGCGCTGCTCTCGTACGCGGCGCAGACCGGGGCCGAGCCGCATCGGCTCGCGGCGGAGCGGGCGTTGGGGGTCGTGAAGGGGCTTGCGCCTCGGGCGCCGCGGTTCATCGGGCATGGGCTCGCGGTGGCCGAGGCGGCGCTTGACGGTCCCCGTGAGGTCGCGGTGATCGGCTCGGTGGGCGGAGAGCTGCACCGCACCGCGATGCTGGGGACGGCGCCTGGGGCTGTGGTGGCCGTTGGCCCCGCGGGCGGCGGTGAGCTTCCGCTGCTGGAAGGGAGGGGGCAGGTCGGGGGGCTTCCGGCGGCTTACGTCTGCCGCCGGTTTGTTTGTGACGCGCCGACTGTGGATGCGGGGGAGCTGGCGGCGAGGTTGTCCGGCTGAGGCTGGGGGCCCTGCGGGGCTTCCCCAACCCCGCCCCTTCCCGAAACCATGGGGCTCCGCCCCCTGGACCCCCGAAAAGATGGCCTCAAACTCCCCCAAGCTCTTAAAGAGCAGGGGGGACCCCCATCCGGGCTGGAAATAGCCCGTCCGGCGTTTGAGGACGAACTCGGCGAAGCCGGTGATCAACGGCGCCCAAGGCCCCCGCGCCAGAGCGGCCCGCGGCGGAGCCGCAAATGTCATCAGCCGGGAAGGGGCGGGGTTGGGGAGAATTCCTTCACCGCCCGCGCCACGATCCCCTCAAGCCGATCATGATGCGCCCCCCGCCAATACACCCGCCCACAAGCAACGCACTCCGCGAACACGTCGTACGACCCCCGCGTTCCCCCCTCCAGACGCCCCGCCACGTCCTCCTTGCTCGCCGCCCTCAGTGAGCCGTTGCAGGCAGTGCAGCGCGTCCACGGATGCAGAGAAGGCGCGAACCTCCCCAGCACATCCCGGAGTTGCTCGTCCGGCGCGTCGCTGTAGACGTACGCCCCGGCCCACAACTCCCGGCGCCGCAACAGCCCCCGGTCCCGGCTGAGCAGCACCCGCCGCTCCGCGGCCGAGCGCGTGGCGAGGGCGGGGTCGCCGATGTCCGTGCTCTCGTACGCCGCGTCGACGCCGAGGAGCCGCAACCGCCGGGCCAGCGTGCCGAGATGGACGTCGAGGAGGAACCGCAGGGGTGCGCCGGGCACGGGCTGGGGGCGGGGGACGGCGCGGACCTCCACCGTCTCGTCCGCCGACGGGACGTGCGAGACCGGGACCTCGGCGCCGTCCACGACGAGCGAGCCGACCTCCGTCAGCGGAACCCCGAGCGATTCGACGACGTGCCCGAGCGTGGATACGCCGTCCGTAACGGCCTTGGTGGGGCCGTTCCTTCGCTCGTGCGGGACGAATACGCCCAGCTCGGGAGCGAATTCGATGAGGATCTCCGGACCGTTCATGCGGTCAGGATGGCATGGGCCCGACGTGGACGGCCGGGGATTTCCCGGGGTTTCCCCCGAGGGCGCCCGGGGCCGCCCGGGGGAGTCAGGCCTGCGGCGCGCCCGTGCCGAAGCCGGCGATCAGCATGTCCATCGTGCGGTCCACCAGCCCGCCCAGGTCGTCCTCGTGGCCGTGTTCCGCCCAGTACGCCGTCGTCTCCGTGAGCGCGGCGATCAGGCTCATCGCGAACACCCGGACCTCCAGGTCCCCGGGTGCGCGGCCCGTGCGTTCCGCGATGACGCGGCACAGCATCTGGCTGGTGACCGCCATGCTCTCGAGCAGCCGGGAGCGCACCGCGGGGACCTCGACCATCAGACGCGTACGGAGGCGCGAGACCTCCGGCTCCTCGGCGAACCCGAGGCCCACCGCCCTGCGCAGCACGTGCCGCAAGGACTCCACGATCGGCTCGTCCGCAGGGCGCGCCCGCAGCTCGTCCTCGAGGAAAGGGTCGTACTCGTCCGTGAGGACGATGTCCTCCTTGGTCGGGAAGTAGCGGAAGACCGTGGACGGGGAGACCTCGGCCGCCTCCGCGATCTGCTCGACCGTCGTCGCGTCGTACCCCTGCTCATTGATGAGGCGGTACGTGGCCTCACGGATCGCGATGCGAGTCTTGAGCTTCTTCCGTTCGCGAAGCCCGAGCTGTCCCGGCTGGGCGCCGTGCGCGGAAGCGGTGGTACGTGCGGCCGTCATGGCGCTCATTGTCGGGCATCCTCCGCCGGTCGTGCCATGTCGGCGTCGTCCGGCGGCGTGGGAGTCGCCTTCGGCAGCAGCGCCGCGACAAGGAGCGCCGTCACGAGCGCCGCGATGCCGCTGACCAGGAGGACCGTCACCATGCCGTCGATGTACGCCGCATCGGCGGAGTCGGCGAGCCGCGTGTCCCCGAGCCGGTCGGCGACCGCGTGGGCGGCCACCACCGAATCGCCCGCGGTATCCGCCGCCCCTTCCGGCAGTTTCCCGGTGTCGAGACGGTCGACGTACACGCCGGAGAGCAGCGAGCCGAGCAGCGCGATCCCGATGGCACTGCCCACCTGCCGCACCGTCATCAGGAGCCCGGTGCCGGATCCCGCCCGCTCCACGGGGAGCGCCCCGAGGGCCGAGTCCATGGACGGCACGACGGCGAAGCCGAAGCCGATGCCGGAGATGGTGAGCCACAGCGCGGTGAAGCCGTAGCCGGAGTCGTCCGTCGTACGGCTGCCGAGGATCGCCGCGAAGGCGAGGACGACGAGCCCGCAGCTGATCACCGCACGCGGGCCGAAGCGGCGTACGACGGGCTCCGCGCCCTTCGCGGCGAGGAGGAGGCCGCCCATCATCGGCAGCATCCGCAGACCGGTGCCGAAGGCGCCATGGCCGAGCACCGCCTGCAGATACTGCGGGAGCACGAACATCAGGCCCGACAGGACGAACATGACGAGCGTCGCCGCGAGCATGTTGAGCAGGAAGCCGCGGTGGCGGAGCAGCGACATGTCGAGCATCGGGCGCGGCAGGTGCCGTTCCCGCAGGACGAGCGCGGCGATCAGCAGCGCCGCGCCGCCGAACATGCCGAGGGTCAGCGGGTCGCCCCAGCCGCGTACGGGCGCCTCGATGATCCCGTAGATGAGCGCGCCGAGCCCGGCCGCGGTGAGCGCGGTGGAGGCGACGTCGACCTTGGGGGACGACGGGTCGGTCGTCTCCGGGAGCAGGAAGACGCAGGCCGTGATCCCGATTGCGACCATCGGGACGTTGATCAGGAAGATCGAGCCCCACCAGAAGTGGTCGAGGAGCCAGCCGCCGACGATCGGCCCGAGCGGCGCGCCGAGCGCGGAGGCCGCCGAGACGATGCCGACGGCCTTGGTCCGCTCGCCGGGGGCGAAGAGCGCGGGCAGCACGGCGAGGGCGAGGGGCATGACGAGTGCGCCACCCATGCCCATGATCGCGCGGGCGGCGACGACCAGCTCGACGGAGTCGACGAGGGTGCCGATCAACGACCCCGCCAGGAAGATCCCGAGTCCGGTGATCAGCATCCTGCGGCGCCCGAACCGGTCGCCGAGCAGCCCGGCCGGGAGCATCAGGGCCGCGAAGACGACGACGTACGCATCTGCCATCCACTGTTGCTCGCCCGTACTGGCGTCCAGCTGCCCGGCCATCGTCGGCAGGGCGACGTTGAGGATCGTCATGTCGAAACCGAGCACGAGCATGCTCGCGACCAGGGCGGCGAGCGCCCACCAGCGGCGGGGGTCCTGCCGGTCCACGGCAGGAGAGTTCGTGACAGTGGCCATGAAATGAGAGTAACTCTCAAAAGGTAGTCGCCGTCAATATGTGCGGTCGTGCGCTTGTCCGCGCACGCAAATGGCCGCGGCTCGAAAGCCGCGGCCATGAAGAGAAGTGGGGTGCTTATCCGTGCTGGTAAGCCACCAGCGAGATGCCCACGTAGTGCACCGTGAACGCGGCCAGGGTCAGCGAGTGGAAGACCTCGTGGAAGCCGAAGAAGCGCGGGGAGGGGTTGGGGCGCTTGATGCCGTAGATCACGCCGCCCGCGCTGTAGAGCAGTCCGCCCACGATCACCAGGACCAGGACGGCGATGCCGCCCGTCCGCAGGAAGTCCGGCAGGTAGAAGACGGCCGCCCAGCCCATCGCGATGTAACAGGGGGTGTAGAGCCAGCGCGGCGCGCCGACCCAGAAGACCCGGAAGAGGATGCCGGCCACCGCCGCGCCCCAGACGCCCCAGAGCAGCCACTGCCCCTTGGAGTCGGGCAGGAGCAGCATCGTCAGTGGGGTGTACGTGCCCGCGATGATCAGGAAGATGTTGGCGTGGTCGAGTCTGCGCAGCACGCCGTCCGCGCGCGGGCTCCAGGTGCCCCGGTGGTAGATCGCGCTCACTCCGAAGAGCAGGCATGCCGTCAGGACGTAGATCCCGCAGGCGATCCGCGCGCGTGTGGAGTCCGTGAGCGCCAGGAGCGCGATGCCGGAGACGAGCACGGCGGGGAACATGCCCGCGTGCAGCCAGCCGCGCATCTTCGGCTTCACTTCTTCGAGCACGGACGAGTCGGAGCCGGAGGCCGAGTCGCGGCTGGTGTCCTGGGTGTTCGTGATCGCGTCAGGGACGGGAGCGGTCATGAGGAGAATCGTACCTACGCAACCGTAAGTTAGGCATCAGTCATGGGGGAACCGTGGCGCACAAGTGGCGATGCTCACGGTGATACCCGAGCGTACAAGTGACGGATTCGCGCACAGGAGGCCGCCCGGGCGAGTGGCGATGCTCACGCCGCTCATGTGGGGGGCCCTCTGGACATATGCGCGGAAGCGTCGGATGATCAAATGAGTGCGGTCGGCACCGGATGAGCGCCAGAGGGAACAACACGTGAAGCGTCCGGGTCGCAGCCCCCACGGGGCAACAAACCTATAAACCCCTCATATAGGAGCAATCGTGGCGCGCGACATCGCGGCTCCCCTTCTCTCTGAGTCCCTGGGCACCGTTCCCACCAACCACCAGGACCTCGTCTCCTGGGTGAGCGAGATCGCCGAACTGACGCAGCCGGACAGCGTGGTCTGGTGCGACGGATCCGAGGCTGAGTACGAGCGCCTGTGCGAGGAGCTCGTCGCCAAGGGCACCTTCAAGAAGCTCGACCCGATCAAGCGCCCGAACTCGTACTACGCGGCCTCCGACCCGACCGACGTCGCACGCGTCGAGGACCGCACCTTCATCTGCTCGGAGAAGGAAGAGGACGCAGGCCCGACGAACCACTGGAAGGCCCCCGCCGAGATGCGGGAGATCTTCACGGGCAGCGACGGCAAGGGGGGCGTCTTCCGTGGCTCGATGCGCGGCCGCACGATGTACGTCGTGCCGTTCTGCATGGGCCCGGTCGGCTCGCCGCTGTCCGCGATCGGAGTCGAGATCACCGACTCGGCGTATGTCGCCGTCTCCATGCGCACCATGACCCGCATGGGTCAGGCGGTCCTGGACGAGCTCGGTGAGGACGGCTTCTTCGTCAAGGCGGTCCACACGCTCGGCGCGCCGCTCGAGGCGGGCGAGGCCGACGTGTCGTGGCCCTGCAACTCCACGAAGTACATCTCGCACTTCCCCGAGGACCGCGAGATCTGGTCGTACGGCTCGGGCTACGGCGGCAACGCCCTGCTCGGCAAGAAGTGCTACGCCCTGCGCATCGCCTCCGTCATGGCGCGCGACGAGGGCTGGCTCGCCGAGCACATGCTGATCCTCAAGCTCACGCCCCCGCAGGGCGAGAGCAAGTACGTCGCGGCCGCGTTCCCGAGCGCCTGCGGCAAGACCAACCTCGCCATGCTGGAGCCGACGGTCCGCGGCTGGACGGTCGAGACCATCGGCGACGACATCGCCTGGATGCGCTTCGGCGAGGACGGCCGGCTCTACGCGATCAACCCCGAGGCCGGTTTCTTCGGCGTCGCGCCCGGCACCGGCGAGCACACCAACGCCAACGCCATGAAGACCCTGTGGGGCAACTCGGTCTTCACGAACGTCGCGCTCACCGACGACAACGACGTCTGGTGGGAGGGCATGACGGAGGAGACTCCCGCCCACCTCACCGACTGGAAGGGCAACGACTGGACCCCGGAGTCGGGCGTCCCCGCGGCCCACCCGAACGCCCGCTTCACCACGCCCGCATCGCAGTGCCCGATCATCGCGCCCGAGTGGGAGGACCCCAAGGGCGTGCCGATCTCGGCGATCCTCTTCGGCGGCCGTCGTGCCAGCGCGGTGCCGCTGGTGACGGAGTCCTTCAACTGGCAGCACGGCGTCTTCCTCGGCGCGAACGTGGCGAGCGAGAAGACCGCCGCGGCCGAGGGCAAGGTCGGCGAGCTGCGCCGCGACCCGTTCGCCATGCTGCCGTTCTGCGGCTACAACATGGGCGACTACATGGCCCACTGGGTCAAGGTCGGCGCGGACAAGCCCGACCAGTCGAAGCTCCCGAAGATCTACTACGTGAACTGGTTCCGCAAGAACGCCGAAGGCAAGTTCGTGTGGCCTGGCTTCGGCGAGAACAGCCGCGTCCTGAAGTGGATCGTCGACCGCCTCGACGGCAAGGCGGAGGGCGTCGAGACCCCCATCGGCATCCTGCCGACGGTGGACTCGCTGGACACCGAGGGCCTTGAACTGGCCACCTCTGACCTGGAGTTCCTCCTCACGGTCGACAAGGAGGTCTGGCGCGACGAGGCCTCGCTGGTCCCCGAGCACCTGAACACCTTCGGCGACCACACGCCCAAGGAGCTGTGGGACGAGTACCGCGCCCTGGTGCAGCGTCTCGGCTGACATCCCGCGCATTCCGGAAGGGCCCCGCACAACGGCGTGCGGGGCCCTTCCGCACATTCGATACCTTGCCTTCACACGGTCCTCACATGTTTCAATGACCCCACAGGGCGGCCCGCTGATCATCCCGGGCCGTCAACAGAGCCTGTGGGGGGACAAGTTGAAGAAGTCTCAGCGGTTAAGACGTGTGACGGGCATCGCTCTCGCGGCGGCGCTCGGCTCGGCGGGTCTCGTCGCCGTCGCCACGCCCGCCGCGTACGCAGCCACTCCCTCGGACGAGGTGGCGAAGCTGCCGATCTCCTCCTTCGGGGCGATGGTCGTGGACGACGCTCACGAGCGGGTCTACGTCACCGAAGGAAACATGAGCGGCAGTGGGGCGAGCGCCGTCCTGGTCTACAACTTCGAGGGGCAGCGCGTCGGTTCGCTCGCCACCGACCAGCCGGCGTCCGGCATGGCGCTCAGCGCGGACGGCGCGACGCTGCACGTGTCGCAGTCCAACAGCATCCTGGCGTTCGACACGGCGACACAGGCCAGGACCGGCGCCGCGAACACGCCCTACAACGTCACCTGCGGCCGTGAGGTGGCCGTCGCGGGCGGCAAGACGTGGTTCACGGAGACGCCGTACACCGGCGGCTCGTACTGCGACAGGCCCGACAACGTCGCCCTGTTGTACGGGGTCAGCGGCACCTCCTCGGTCAACACCGGCTGGAACAGCGAGGGGCGGCTGAAGATCGAGTCCGGACCCGGGGCCCCGGACCGGCTCGTGATGGGGCAGGCGGGCGCGAACAATGCGGCCAACGCGTTCGTCGCCACCTTTGACGCGAGCGGCGCCAACCTGGTGCGAGGCCCGCAGCGGCGCTTCGCCGACGCCGAGGGCAAGGGCGCGCTCGACCTGAAGGACCTCGCCCAGAGCGCCGACGGCAAGCGGATCGCCGTCGCCGACGCGGCGTACGGTACCCGGCTGCTCGACGCCTCCGACCTGGCGGACGCCCCGGTCGGCTACCAGCCGCTGCCGACGGGCGCGAAGGCCTCGGCGGTGGCGTTCAGCGGCGACGGAAAGTACGTGGCGCGCGGTGCGGACGCCTCGGGTAGCGTGTCCGACCTGTTGATCCAGCCCGCCGACCCGGCGGACGGCACCACCACGATGGAGTTCGCCTTCGAGGGGGAGCTCGACGGCTCGCGGGTCGTGCCGCGCGGCCTCGACTGGTCCAAGGACGGCTCGCGGCTCTTCGCGGTGACCACGGACGGCTACGGCCACTGGCTGCACATCATCCAGCCCCCCGCCGCCCAGCACGACTCGCGCTTCACGGGCACCCTGAGCACCACGCCCGCCAAGCCCGTGGTCGGCGAACCGCTCGGCATCCGCGGCAAGCTGGAGCTCGACGGGCCCGCGCCCGCGGAGCCGGTGAAGGTGGAGGCGGTCCGCAAGGACGCGGACGGCACGACGGACGTGGCGGCGGCCAAGGTCGCGGCCGACGGCAGCTTCACCGTCCTGGACGTGCCGGACCGGCTCGGCGATGCGACGTACACGCTGCGGTTCCTCGGCGATGTCACGCACCGCCCCGCCGAGGACGTCACGGTCACCGTCGACGTGGCGAAGGCACCGACGGCGATCGAGCTGACGGCTCCCGCAGAGGCGACCCGCGCGGGCGGTGTCGAGATCACCGGGAAGCTGACCGGCCAGGGGCGTGCGCTGCCCTCCGGGATCAGCCTGAAGGTGATCCGCACGGACCGGTTCGGCACGACGGGTGAACTGACGTCGGCATCGGTCGCGGCCGACGGCACGTTCAAGGTCAGGGATCTGCCGAGCAAGCGCGGCAGGACGGTCTACGCCGTCAGCTACGAGGGCGACGCCCTGCACGAGGGCTCGTCGGCCGAGGCGACGGTGCGGGTGATCAGCTAGCCGGGTAGATGGCACCCGGTCCGAACGCCTCGAGGGCGTTCGGACCGGGGCCGTTCATGGGCCGTGCCCCGAAGGGGCGCGGGGCTGTGACACGTGCGGCTCCGCCGCGTGGGCGCGCCCAGCCACGACGCACCCGCAGCCGCGCAAGCAGCCTGAGCGGCAGCTCAGTGGGCGCCCACCAGCCGGGCCGCGCCAGCGTGCGCATCCATACGCCGCGCAGCGAGAATCGCCGCCGCGGTGTCGGCGCGGGACGCGGCCACCACCAGGGCGCGGCCCGCGAGGGCGTGGGCGCGCTGGTGCAGGGCGGTGAGGTGCGGTTCGTGGATCGCGGTCACCACGGCCGAGCGGACGGGCACGAGGCCTCCGCGCAGCCGGGCCACCTCGGACGCGAGCTGCTCGGCGGCGTCGTCCAGATCGGTGGCGGGCGCGAGGGCGCGCAGCTCGTCCGTGACGGCGAGGAGCGCCGCCAGGTGCGCGGCGAGCTGGATGTCCAGCTCCTCCTCGCGGGAGCGGTGCGGGAAGTCGCCGGGGTCGGCCATGGCGTGGACCGACTTGGTGCGGATCGGCTCGTACATGGGATGGCCTCCAGGCGGGTAGCTTGAAGCCCATCCTAGCTTAGATTCTGTCTAAAGTTGAGTCGGGTCGCCCTTGGGTGCCTATGGCTGGCTGTAGCCGTCCAGGAAGTTGCCGATCCGGGTCACGGCCTCGGTCAGATCCGTCGCCGTGGGCAGCGTGACGACCCGGAAGTGATCCGGTTCGGGCCAGTTGAAGCCGGTGCCGTGGACGACCATGATCTTCTCGGCCCGGAGCAGGTCGAGCACCAGCCGGCGGTCGTCCTTGATCTTGAAGACCTTCGGGTCGAGCCGCGGGAAGAGGTAGAGCGACCCCTTGGGCTTCACGCAGCTCACACCGGGGATCTGCGTGAGCAGGTCGTACGCGGTGTCGCGCTGCTCCACGAGCCGGCCGCCCGGCAGTACGAGGTCATTGATGGTCTGCCGCCCGCTGAGTGCGGCGACCACGCCGTGCTGGCCCGGCATGTTCGCGCACAGGCGCATGTTCGCGAGGATCGTCAGGCCCTCGATGTACGAGGACGCGTGCGCCTTCGGCCCCGAGATGGCCACCCAGCCGACGCGGTAACCGGCCACCCGGTACGCCTTCGACATGCCGTTGAAGGTGAGCGTGAGGAGGTCGGGCGCGATGGACGCGGTGGGGGTGTGGACCGCGTCGTCGTAGAGGATCTTGTCGTAGATCTCGTCCGAGCAGACCAGGAGATTGTGGCGCCGGGCGATGTCGGTCAGGCCGCGCAGCATGTCCTCGCTGTACACGGCGCCCGTCGGGTTGTTCGGGTTGATGATCACGAGCGCCTTGGTGCGGTCGGTCACCTTGCGCTCGATGTCGGCGAGGTCCGGCATCCAGTCCGCCTGCTCGTCACAGCGGTAATGCACGGCCGTGCCGCCGGAGAGCGAGACCGCGGCCGTCCACAGCGGATAGTCCGGCGCCGGTACGAGGACCTCGTCGCCGTCGTCGAGCAGGCCCTGCATGGCCATGACGATCAGCTCGGAGACGCCGTTGCCGATGAAGACGTGCTCGACGTCGGTCTCGATGCCCAGGGTCTGGTTGTGCATGACCACCGCGCGGCGGGCGGCGAGCAGGCCCTTCGCGTCGCCGTAGCCGTGCGCGTCGCCGACGTTGCGGAGGATGTCCTCGAGGATCTCGGGCGGGCACTCGAACCCGAAGGCGGCGGGGTTGCCGGTGTTGAGCTTGAGGATGCGGTGGCCCGCAGCTTCCAGCCGCATCGCCTCCTCGAGCACCGGGCCCCGGATCTCGTAACAGACGTTGGCGAGCTTCGTCGACTGGATGACCTGCATGGCCGCGAGCTTACGGCCGCGTCACGAGGCCCGCCTCGTGTTTTCCGCCACGTCGGGCCCGTGCGTGTCCTCTCAGCGGTCAGTTGTGTCCGTTTGCGGTCTTGTTCTCGCGGCGGAGTACCTCAACAATGCGCATGACAAAACCGAAGCAACTTCGGTCACATGGTCACCAGAGGGGACCCCCCACATGAACAAGCCTCTCGTCGGTGCGTGCTTCGCCGTGCTCTTCCTCGGAGCGACGGCGGCGCCCGCTGCGGCGGTCAGTGTCGAACGCCCTGCCAAGCCGAAGGCGGTTGACTTCGCGGGCACCGTGGCGCTGAGCAACTGTTCCGGCTCCGTCGTCCGCGTGCCGGACTCGCAGCCCGGCGACCCGGCGCTCGTGATGTCCAACGGCCACTGCCTGGAGAGCGGCTTCCCGGCGCCCGGTGAGGTCGTCGTCGACAAGCCGTCCTCGCGCAGCTTCACCCTGCTCGACTCCAGCGGCGGCGACGCCGGAACGGTCAAGGCGAGCAAGATCGCCTACGGGACGATGACCGACACGGACCTCTCGCTCTACGAACTCACCAGCACCTACAGCGAGATCGAGAGCAAGTTCGGCATCAAGGCGCTCGAACTGAACGCGGCGCACCCGGAGCAGGGGAAGGCGATCACTGTCGTCTCCGGCTACTGGAAGAAAATGTACAAGTGCAGCATCGACGGCTTCGCGTACCGCCTCAAGGAGGGGAACTGGACCTGGAAGGACTCGGTCCGCTACACCCCCGACTGCCAGACGATCGGCGGCACTTCGGGCTCGCCGGTGGTCGATGACGCGACCGGCAAGGTCGTCGCCGTCAACAACACCGGCAACGAGAGCGGCGAGGAGTGCACGGACAACAACCCGTGCGAGGTTGACGAGAACGGCAAGGTGACGGTCCGCGAGGGCATCAACTACGCCCAGCAGACGTACGGCGTCGTGCCGTGCGTGGCACCCGGCAACACGATCGACCTGAGCCGCGAGGGCTGTGAACTGCCCAAGTAGTGATGTGAGTTGAGGTGGCCCCGGGCGGTACGGGCGGGTCGGCGGCCCGTACCGCATCGTGGGTGGAACGCAAGGGTTCACACCTCTTGTCCGTGTGCACGGAGCCCCCGAAGAATGCCCATGACAACACCACAGGGCACAGCTACAAGGGGGGGCACCACACATGCAGAAGGCTCTCGCGGGCGGCTTACTCGCCCTCACCCTCGTAGGGTTCGGCTCCGCGCCGGCGATCGCGGCTCCGGACAGCGCACCGTCGACGGGGGTGGCAGGGGAGGCCGCGGCGAAAGGCGTCGACTTCGCCGGGACCGTCGCGCTCAGCAATTGTTCGGGCTCCGTCGTCCGCGTGCCGCAGTCGAAGGCGGACGACCCCGCGCTCGTCCTATCCAACGGCCACTGCCTGGAGAGCGGATTCCCGGCGGCGGGCGAAGTCATCGTCGACCAGCCGTCCACCCGCACCTTCAAGCTGCTCGACGCCAAGGGCGCGGAGAAGGCGACACTCACGGCGAGCAAGGTCTCGTACGCGACGATGACCGACACGGACATCTCGCTGTACCAACTCACCACCAGCTACGCCGACATCAAGAAGAAGTACGGCATCAAGGCGCTGGAGATCGAGGACGACCACCCGGTCAAGAAGCGGGCCATCACGGTCGTCTCCGGGTACTGGAAAGAGACGTACACCTGCAAGATCGACGGGTTCGCGTACCGGCTCAAGGAGGGTGAGTGGACCTGGAAGGACTCCGTCCGCTACACCCCCGAGTGCCAGACCATCGGCGGTACTTCGGGCTCACCGGTGATCGACCACAAGACCGGCAAGGTCACCGCCGTCAACAACACGGGGAACGAGGCGGGCGAGCGCTGCACCCTCGACAACCCGTGTGAGGTCGACCGGCACGGCAACGTGACGGTCCGCGAGGGCATCAACTACGCACAGCAGACGTACGGGATCGTGCCCTGCGTCGGACACGACAGCAAGATCGACCTCGGCCGGAAGGGCTGCAAGCTGCCGCGTCCGGCCGCCGCCCAGAGGTAGCGGGTTCGCCCCTCACGGCGTACGCGGCCCCCATCCCCGTCGGTGACGGGGATGGGGGCCGTCCGTCGTCAGTCCTGGAGGGTCTCACCGAAGCGTGAGCCGGTCGCGAGGCCGAAGTCGGCTGAGCTGAGGGACTTGGAACCGGAGCCGGTGAGGCCGGACGACGTGCCCGGCAGGGTCCACAGGCCACCGCTGCGGTTGTTCTCGAAGGAGGCCGTCACCGCCAGGTCGCCCTTGCCGTTCTTGTCGTAGTCGGCGATCCGGACCCGTGCACCGAAGAGGTCCCCGGTCTCGGCGGCGCCCGGAACTCCGGCAGTGTCCTGGGAAACGCGCACGACCCCGGACTGCGAGACACCGGAGGCGGAACCGCGGAACACGGTCACGTCACCGGCGTTGTCCAGGTCGCCGAGCTGTTCGCCGTTGGCGCCGACCACCAGTTCGGCCTTGCCGTCGCCGGTGATGTCACCGATCGCCACCGAGGCTCCCCAGTTGTCGCCGTCCTCGTTGGCGCCGGGCACACCGGCACTGTTCTGGTGCAGGGTCACCGGGTCGCCGAAGCCCGTCAGGCTGCCGAGGCGGACGGTGACATAGCCGGAGCCGTTGCTGGGGTCGTCGACGGAGAAGAAGTCGGGCCAGGTCAGGGAAGTGGCCATGTCGTCGAAGCCGTCGCCGTTGATGTCGCCGAGAGCGACGGCGGTGTCTCCGTCGTCCACGCGCTGGATGCGGTTCGGGCGGCCCTCCTGGCCCGTGAAGATGTCAGTGCCCGGACGCCCGGTGCCCGCGTCGCCGGTCACCGCCAGGTCGTCCCTGCCGTCCCCGTTGACATCGCCCACGGCGGCCTCCGTGTACCGGAGACCCGCGCCAGGGACCGTGAGGGTGTACGTAGGCACTGGCTTGCTCGCCCGGTCGAAGCCGCCCTTGTACACGACGACCCCGCCCGGCTCGATCACCGCGAGGTCCGCGCCGCTGTCGCCGGTGAAGTCCCCCACCGCGACGTCGTAGCCGTGGGCCTGCCACTGCTGCGGATTCTCCACGGTGGTCGTGGTGCTGCTGGTGAACGGCTTGGTGCCACCCCACAGGATGGTGACGCTGCCCTGGCCCTCATAGGCCTCCACGTCCTCGCCGTCGGCGCCCACGACGAGATCCGCGTACCCATCACCGTCGAGGTCGCCGCTGGCGATCGACATCCCGAAATGGTCACTGTCCTCGGGCGTACCCGGCACTCCCGCGGAGCTCTGAGTGAGTGAGGCCTTGCCGGTGGTGGCCGGACCGTCGGCCGTCCCGAAAGCCACGACCACCTCACCTGCGGCCTCCGCCCCGCCGACGGTCTTGTACGGCGCGCCGACCGCGATGTCCCGGTGCCCGTCGCCGTTGAAGTCGTCGGCGAGCCCGGCAGGAGCAGCGGCCGCCGAAGCCACCGGGCCGACGACGAGAAGACCACCGGTCAGCGCGGTGACGGCCGCGGTGGCAATGACGGTGCGGAAAGGCAGGGGCATGAAGGTTCACTCCTTGGAGCTGTGCTGGACGGTGCCAAAGACAATCCAAGGAGTCGAAGGGTTGTACGAGACGGGTGGTACGAATGCGTGGCGGGGGGCCGCGCCATCAGAAAAGGCGCTCGGATCCCGTGTCCCGGAGCTCGGCCGTGAACAGGGCCCACGCGGTGGCCGGGACGGTGAAGGTGGGGCTTGCTTCGCCGAGCTTTGAGTCGCGGATGTGGATGGTGTGGGGGCAGGTGGCTATCTCTACGCAGGCGCTGCCTTCGCTGTCGCTGTAGCTGGACTTGTGCCATTCCAGGGCTACTTCTACGCAATTTCCGCCCTGGCTGTCGCTGTAGCTGGACTTGAACCAGGCAAGCTGGTCGCTCATAGCTCCTCCGCCAGTTTCCTGATGAACTCCGCCGACTCCTCAGCGCTGAGGGCTTGCATTCGGATCATGCCATGGAGCTGTGTCAGTGAACTGACCTTGGCTGGATCGGCGTAGAGGGCGCTGGTCTCCTGCCCTTCGATGTAGGCGTAATGCTCATGGTCGGGGGTTTCCAGTAGCGCCAGCGAACCATTGAGCGCCAGGCCAGGACAACGACCCATCGGCAGCATCTGAACCGACGTGTTCCGCAACTCTCCAGCCGCCAGGAGGTGTTGAAGCTGACGCTTCATGGCAGCCCGGTCGCCCACCCAGGTCCGCAACGCAGCCTCGTACACCACGAAACCGAAGACCACGGACGGCCGCGCCCGCAGCGCCTCCTGCCTGCGCAGCCGCGCGTTCACCCGCTCCTCGACGGTCTCGTCGTCCAGCGGCGGGCAGCTCTCACTGATGAGCGCCCGTGCGTACTCCTCGGTCTGCAACAGGCCCGGGATCAGCAGCGGCTCGTACGAATGGATCGCGATGGCTTCGGCCTCCGCCTGCATGTACTCCTGCGACCGCGCCGGAAACGGCTCCGGCTTCAGATAGTCCTGCGCAGACAGCAACAGCCCGTGCGCATCGCACATTTCATCCGCGATCTGGAGCAGTCGCAGCGTCGGCTTGCGGCGGCCGTTCTCCATCGACTTCACGTACTCGTAGTGATAGCCGGTCTCGTTGCACAGCTCCTCGCGGGTGGTTCCCGCCTGTTCACGCCACCGCTTGACCTGATTGCCGCAGTAACGCCAGGCCATCGGCGGCTGGGAGTTCACCTCGGTCATCGCGCCCGCCCCTCTGGTGCACGGTGGGTACGGTTACGTTCTGTACCCGCGTCGATACTCCAGAAGGCTATGCCCGGCCCGGCAGCGTATGAGGCATGGAACGCACAACTTCCCCTCTCCCGAGGGAGTTTGAGTGGCGGCTGCCGCGAGGCCCGCGCAGTGTCGGCCGGGCGCGCTCGCTGCTCGCCGAGCAGGCGCGGGCCTGGAAGGTCCCGGACGACGTGGCGGACACGGCCGTACTGCTGCTCAGCGAGCTGATGACCAACGCCGTACGGCATGGGCGGGCCCCGGCGGGGCGTGAGGTGGGGGCACGGTGCGTGCTGGACGGGAGCGTCTTCCGGGTGGAGGTGGCGGACGCGAGTGGCGTGCTGCCGTGTCCGAGGGAGGCGGGGCCGGGCGATGAGTCGGGGCGGGGCCTTGCCCTGGTGGAGCTGCTGGCCGACGCGTGGGGGTCGTACTCCCGGCCGTACGGGATCGGCAAGACGGTGTGGATCGAGCTGGCGCTGCCCGGGGCAGAACCGGACGGGGCGCCACCCGGTGACGGCGGCCCGCTCCGGTGAGACGTTGCCCGAGGCTGGGGTGGGTGCCCCGGGGCTTTGTTGGGCCGGTGGCTTTGCTTGGTACCGGGGCCGCCCGGTTGTCCTGAGGTTGGCGGTTCCGGGCCGGGTGTAAAGGGCGCTCCTGCGTCGCGTCGGCTGCGCCGATTGCGCTTCGCTTCACCCTTGACACCCGTCCCTCCACCGCGCGAGGGAAGACGACCGGACGGCCCGAGGGGCGGGACTCTCGACCACTGCCGTGGGCCCATCCGGCTTTCCTGCCGGGTGCGGACTGGTTCTTCCGGCGTGACCGTCACGGGCAGAAGGCGGGCGCCCGGTCCGCAGCCGCTCCGGGAATGGGCACAGGCCTCGTCAAGCGTCTACCGACCGGATCTCCCGGGGCGGCCGCCACGCATACGGCGCCACGGCGCTGCTCAAGTGGGGCTGGAGCAGGCCGAGTTGCCGGTTGGGCGAGTGCGGTGCGGGCGGTCTGACTCGCCACGGCACGCAAGTGCGGTGCTGAGGGCGCATGGGGCCTCCGGGCCAGACCCCGGTGCTACGTGTGTCGGGAGGGACTCGCGGCCAACGACGCCCCTGGCGGTTGACGGGGTGAGCGGCTGGGGGGTCCGGCACCTAATTCCGAGAAGGCGCGTTACGCAACGCGCGCGCCCCCCTTCTGCCAGAACACAACTTTGCGAAAGTAGGTGCGCCGCCGAGCGACTGGCAGAAAAGTCCCGCCAAACCGGCGGACTGTGCGTGGTGGCGTGGAACATTTCTGCCAACTGCCCCTCGCGCCCCTGTCCGTGACCGCCCTCCCGGAAGATCCGGTCGGTAGCCGCTTGACGAGACCGGCATCCGCCCCCGGAGCGGCTGCGGACCGGGCGTCCGCCCCTTCTCCCCGTGACGGTCACGCCGGAAGATCCGGTCCGCGCCCGACAGTCAGCCCCCAGGGCCTCACGGCCCTGGTCGAGAGTCCCGCCCCTCGGGCCGTCCGGTCGTCTTCCCTCGCGCGGTGGAGGGGCGGGTGTCAAGGGTGGCCCGAAGGGTCATCGGCGCAGCCGACGCGACCGAAGGGAGCGCCCTTTACACCCGGCCCGCAACCGCCAACCTCGGGACACCGGATGGCCCCGGCACGCAGCAAGGCCGCAGGCACCGCGAAGCCTCCCGGCTCGGCGGCGCAGGACCGCCGGCCACGAAGTGTGACCGCCAAGGACAATCGGCGTCTCGCGTTCGGGGGCCGAGCCCCCGCCACCTAGGGAGTCCGGCGCACCGACCGCCCCGCGAGGACGTCCGTGCGCCGCCCGTCCTCCATCACGAACCTGCCGTCGATCAGGACGTGCGGGATGCCCGTCGGCAGGGTGCGGGGAGCGTCGAAGGTCGATCCCGCAGCGACCGTCTCAGGGTCGAAGAGGACCAGGTCGGCGCGGTAGCCCTCGCGGACGACGCCCCGGTCGGCGAGGCGGAGGCGGGCCGCCGGGCGTCCGGTGAGGTGGGCGACGCACTCTTCGAGGGTGAGCACGCCGAGTTCGCGTACGTAGCGGCCGAGGTACTGCGGGAACGTGCCGTACGCGCGCGGGTGCGGCTTGAAGCCCTGGAGGATGCCGTCGCTGCCGCCGGTGTGCACGGGGTGGCGCATGATCGCCCGGACGTTCTCCTCGTGGCCGACGTGCTGGAGGATCGTCGAGCCCAGCTTGTCGTTGATGAGGAGGCGGCGGGCGGTGATCCAGGGGGCCTCGCCGCGCTGGGCCGCGGACTCGGCGACCGTCTTGCCCACGCAGGACGCGAGACCGGGATCGCTCACGCCGGAGATCTCGATCTTGTCCCACTCGATCGGTACGCCGTGACAGCCGTCGGCGCCGATGACCTCCATGTGGTGGCGGATCTTCTCGGCGGTCTCGTCGTCCTTGAGCCGGGCCAGGATCGAGTCGGGCCCGCCCTCGCTCGCCCAACTGGGCAGCATGGCCACCAGAGTTGTGCAGCCGGGGGTGTAGGGGTACGTGTCGAGGGTGATGTCGGCGCCGCCCGCGAGCGCGTCGTCGAGGAGGGCGAGGAGGTCGGGCGCCTTGCCCTTGTTCACGCCGAAGTTCATGGTGGCGTGCGCGAGGTGGAGCGGACAGTTCGCGGTGCGCGTGAGGTTCACCATCTCCTCGTACGCCTGGAGGGCGCCTGCGCCGTAACTGCGGTGGTGGGGGCAGTAGTAGCCGTTGAACCGGGCCACCACCTTGCAGAGCTCGGTGAGTTCGGAGTCGTCGGCGTACATGCCGGGGGTGTAGGTGAGCCCGGAGGACATCCCCACGGCCCCCTGCTCCATCCCCTCCGCGACGAGCTGCTTCATCCGCTCGACCTCGGCGGGCGTCGCCGGGCGGTCGTCCCAGCCGACCGCGTACATACGGACGGTGCCCTGCGGGATGAGGTAGGCCGCGTTCACGGCGGTGCCCTGCCGGTCGAGGCGGTCCAGGTACTCGCCGACGGTGCGCCAGTCGAAGTCGATGTCGCTGCCGTCGCCGTTCCAGCCGGTGATGGCCTGGCGGACCTGGGCCAGGGTGCGGTCGTCGACGGGGGCGTAACTGAGACCGTCCTGACCGATGACCTCCAGGGTCACGCCCTGGGCGGCCTTCGCGCTGTGGTCCGGGTCGCGGAGGAGGGCGAGGTCGCTGTGGGCGTGCATGTCGATGAAACCGGGGGCGAGGGCCAGGCCGTGGGCCTCGATGGTGCGGGCCCCCGTGGGGCGGGGGCCCGCGTCCCCCTCCCGGTGGATCGTGGCGATCCTGCCCTCGCGTACGCCGACGTCGGCTCGGTAGGAGGCACCTCCGGTGCCGTCTATGACGCGGGTGTCCCGGATGACCAGGTCCATGGGAGGTGCCTCTCTCTTCGCTTGGCTGCTGGGTAATCGGGTGGGTGGGAGGGCTAGAAGTAGGTACGGATGTAGTCCGTGACCGTGCCGTCCGCCTCGACCAGAGGGATCAGCTGCCACTTGTCGAAGGACGTGCAGGGGTGGGACAACCCCATGCCCACCCAGTCGCCCACGGCGAGATCCGCCTCCGGGGTCGTCCGGACCCACCCGTGCTGGTCGGAGAGGCCCGTCACCGTGACGCCCGTCGCGGGCCGGTCGACCCCGCCCCGGTGGACGACCTGCGCCTCGGGCAGGTCGATGTCGTACGCCGCGTCCCGCTTCCCCGCGTTCGTGAACGCCTGCTCCGGCGTGGGCCGGGACACCACCTGCGCCCAGAGGCGGAACGCGGGGTGCAGCGCGCCCTCGTCCGGGACACGGTTGAACGGCGTCAAGTGACGGTAGTGGCCGTCGTCGTGCGAGACGTACGCGCCCGAACGCAGCAACTTCAGGACGGGCGCCGACAGTTCGGGGATCTGGGCGAAGACGTCCGCCACCGCGTCGAACCACGCGCTGCCGCCCGCGCTGACGACGACCTCGTCCAGGTCCGCGAACCGGTTCGCCTTGTCGAACTCGACCGCGAGCGCGGTGAGCCGCTCGAGCCAGGCCCGCACGCGCTCGGGCGTCGCGTCCGGCACCTCGCCCTCGTACCCGGCGACACCCACCAGACGCAGCGTGTCCGCCGCCGCGACCGCGTTGGCGATCTCGACGCACTCGGCCTCGGTACGCACACCGGTGCGCGCCCCTTCGCCCGCGCCGAGCTCCACCACGACGTCGACGGGACGCGTCGCGCCCGCCTCGCGCAGAGCGGCGTCCATCAGGGCGACGCCGGGTACGGAGTCGACGTAGCAGATGAAGCGGAAGGAGGGGTCCGCGTCCAGCTCGGACGCGATCCAGCGCAGCGCCGCCGCGTCCACCAGCTCATTGGCGAGGAAGATCCGCTCCACGCCGTAGGCCCGCGCCACCCGCACCTGATGCGGCACGGCCAGGGTGATGCCCCACGCGCCGCGCTCCATCTGCCGCGCGAAGAGCTGCGGAGCCATGGACGTCTTGCCGTGCGGCGCGAAGGCGAGGCCGTGCCGCTCGGAGTACGTCTCCATCAGCGCGAGGTTGTGCTCCAGGCGCTCGGCGGAGAGGGCGAGGACGGGCGTGGTGAAGCCGTCCGTGAAGAGGTTCCGGCGCTGGGCCGCGAGCTCGCCGACCGTCAGGCCCTCCGCGTCCGGCGGGAGGCCCTTGAAGCGGTGGTCGACCCGCTCTTGTGCGAGCCGGTCGAGCTCCCGGGCAGCACGTCCGGCGGAGTGGTCTGCGGCGTTGTCGGCGGCCATGGCGCCTCCTCGAAAAGGTGCGTTGCATGATATGCAACGGTCATTGCGTATGTCGCTTACTGCTGTCTAACATCCGAGCCAACGCCGGGTCAACGGATCCGGACAGTCGGTTGGAGGGCAGAAAGATCGTGACCGCAGAGGCCGCAAACGCCGCAGAGGCTGCAAGCGCCGCAGAGGCCGCGCAGGCAGCAGTGGACGTCGTGGCACTCGGCGAGTCCATGGTCACCTTCCTGCCCTCCCGCGCGGGCCGCCTCGCCGACGTCCCCTCCTTCGACCGCGGGATCGGCGGCGCCGAGTCGAACGTCGCCTGCGCGCTCGCCGCGGCCGGACACCGCACCCGCTGGGTCAGCCGCGTCGGAGCCGACGGCTTCGGTGACCACCTCGTCGAGGCGATCGCCCGCTACGGCGTGGACACCCGCTGCGTCGGCCGCGACCCGCACCGCCCCACCGGCATCTACTTCCGCACCGCCGACGACCGCGACACCGACGCCCACGAAGTCCTCTACTACCGCGCGGGCTCCGCCGCATCGGCGATGGCGCCGCGCAGCGTGGACCGCGAGGCTCTGGACGCCGGCCGCATCCTGCACCTCTCCGGCATCACCGCCGCCCTCTCCGCTGACTGCCTCGCACTCCTTCGCGAGCTGACCGCACCCCGCCCCGGCCGCCCGCTGGTGTCGTTCGACGTCAACTACCGCCCGGGTCTGTGGAGCGGCGACAGCGGCGACACGGGCGAAGGGCCCCGCGTCCTGCTCGACCTGGCCCGCGGCGCCGACCTCGTCTTCGTCGGCGAGGACGAGGCCGCCGACGCCTGGGGCATCACCGGCGGCCCCGACGCCATCCGCGCCGCGCTCCCCGAGCCCGCCACCCTGGTCGTCAAGCAGGGCAGCGGCGGCGCCACCGTCTACACCGATGGTGAGCCCGCCGTCTTCCAGGCAGCGCTCAAGGTCGACGTCGTCGCCCCCGTGGGCGCGGGCGACGCCTTCGCCGCCGGGTTCCTCTCCGCCACCCTGCGCGGACTCCCCGCCGACCAGCGCCTGCGCCACGGCCACCTCATGGCGGCCGCCGCGCTCACCGTCCCCGGCGACCTCGCCACGCCGCCCGCCAGGGCGCACACCGATCGTCTTGCCGCACTGGACACCGACGCCTGGGGGACACTTCGTCTCGGCCCCGGCTGGACGGACGGCGTCCCCATGAACACTGAGGCCAAGGAGGAGGCACGTACATGAGCCAGACCGTCGACCGCGCCCTGTCCATCCTGCCGCTGCTCGCCGAAGGCCCCGCCGACCTCGGCCAGGTCGCCGAACGCCTCGAAGTGCACAAGTCCACCGCCCTGCGGCTCCTTCGCACGCTCCACGAACACGGCCTGGTCTACCGCCAGTCCGACCAGCGCTACCGCCTCGGCGCCCGCCTCTTCGCGCTCGCCCAGGAAGCCGTCGAGAACCTCGACGTACGCGAGATCGCGCACCCCCACCTCCTCGCGCTCAACGAGAAGTGCGGCCACACGGTCCATCTCGCGGTCTACGAGGAGCAGGAAGTCCTCTACATCGACAAGGTCGAGAGCCGCTACCCGGTGCGGATGTACTCGCGCATCGGGAAGCCGGTGGCGATCACCGTCGCCGCAGTGGCGAAGCTGCTGCTCTCCGACCTTCCCGAGGCCGAGCGCCGCGCCATCGCGGAGAAGCTCGACTACCCCACGTACACGTCCCGTTCGACGCCCAACGCCGCCGCGTTCCTCAAGGAGCTCAGCGCCGTACGCGAACAGGGATGGGCCACCGATCTCGGTGGCCACGAGGAGTCCATCAACTGCGTCGGGGCCCCCATCCGCGGTGCGGACGGCCGGGTCGTCGCCGCCATGTCGGTCTCCGCGCCGAATGTCGTCGTCACCGCCGACGAACTCCTCACGCTGCTCCCGCTGGTGCGCCGTACGGCGGATGCCATCAGCAGGGAGTACTCCGGCAAGTCACCCCTCAAGGAAGCCTGATCCAGCCATGACCGAGAAGACCGCGCTCACCCCGGCCACCCACACCACCCCGCCCGCGAAGTTCTCCCACGGCGTGAAGAAGGGCAACATCCTTCAGGTCGCAGGGCAGGTCGGCTTCCTCCCCGCCGAGGAGGGCAAGGCCCCCACCCCCGCGGGCCCGACCCTGCGCGAGCAGACCCTCCAGACGTTCGCCAACGTCAAGGCGATCCTCGAAGAGGGCGGCGCGACCTGGGACGACGTGATGATGATGCGCGTCTACCTCACGGACGTGGACCACTTCGCCGAGATGAACGAGATCTACAACTCCTACTTCGAGGAGCAGGGCCTCAAGGCCCCCGCCTCGGCCCGCACCACCGTCTACGTGGGCCTGCCCAAGGGTCTGCTCATCGAGATCGACGCGCTCGCCGTCCTGAGCTGACGCAGCCCGTCCCCTGATCCACCCTCCGCAAGCCGCAAGTCTTCACGGCGCGGCGCCAACTCCCCCCGAGGCGCCGCGCCGTGATCCCCCCTGCCCCGAAAGCCCCATGCACTTACGAGGTCAAAGATGTCCCCGTCCCCCTTCGCCGCGCTCGCGGCCGCCGCCCCCGCAGAGACACCACCTCACACCGGCGGCATCCTCACCCTGATCGACGGCACCGCCGGTCTGCTGACCGTCGCCGCGCTCGGCATCGTGCTTCTCCTCTTCCTGATCATCAAGGTCAGGCTGCAGCCCTTCGTGGCGCTGCTCGCGGTCTCCATAGTCGTCGGCCTCTCGGCCGGCCTCTCCGTCACCGAACTCTTCGGCACGGTCCAGAAGTCCGACGCGATCTCCGTCATCGAGTCCGGCATGGGCGGCATCCTCGGCCATGTGGCGATCATCATCGGCCTCGGCACGATGCTCGGCGCGATCCTCGAAGTCTCGGGCGGCGCCGAGGTGTTGGCGTCCCGGCTGCTCGGTCTCTTCGGTGAGAAGCGCGCCCCGCTCGCGATGGGCCTGACGGGTCTGATCTTCGGTATCCCCGTCTTCTTCGACGTCGGCATCTTCGTCCTCGCGCCGATCGTGTACGCCGCCGCCAAGCGCAGCGGCAAGTCGATCCTCATCTACTGCCTGCCCCTGCTCGCGGGTCTTTCGATGACCCACGCGTTCCTGCCACCGCACCCGGGCCCGGTCGCCGCGGCCGGTCTGCTCAAGGTGGACCTCGGCTGGGTCATCCTGATGGGCATCGTCTGCGGCATCCCGGCCGTCATCGCCGCCTGGGTCTACTCGGCCTGGATCGGCAAGCGCATCTTCGTGCCCGTCCCGCAGGACATGGTCGAGGCCGCCGAAGAGGCAAGGGCGGCGGTCGTCGCCGAGCAGCGTGCGGCGGGCGTGGAGCCGCGCGAGAAGCCGGTGCCGCTCGGCATGGTCTTCGCGATCATCGGAACGCCGCTGTTCCTGATTCTCCTCGCGACCTTCTCGTCGATCGCCTTCGACCCCTCGACGCTGCGAAGCGTCATCGAGTTCTTCGGCAGCCCGTTCGTGGCCCTGACGATCGCCCTGCTCATGGCGTACTACCTGCTCGGCATCCGCCGCGGCTGGTCGCGCAAGTCCCTGGAGACGGTCTCGACCTCGTCCCTCAAGCCGGTCGGCAACATCCTGCTCGTGGTCGGCGCCGGCGGCATCTTCGGCGCGGTCCTCAAGGCGAGCGGCGTGGCCAAGGCCCTCTCGGACACCTTCCAGGACGTCGGCCTGCCGATCATCGTCCTCGCCTACCTGCTCTCCCTGGTCCTTCGCGTCGCCCAGGGCTCGGCGACGGTCGCGATCGTGACGACGGCGGGCATCGTGGCCCCCCTCCTCGCCGAGGGCGACCACTCGCAGGCGTTCGTCGCCCTGGTCATCATGGCGATCTCGGCGGGCTCGATCTTCGCCTCGCACGTCAACGACGGCGGCTTCTGGATGGTGGCGAAGTACTTCGGCATCTCGGAGCGGGACACGCTGAAGACGTGGACGGTACTCGAGTCGGTGCTCTCTCTGGCCGGGTTCGCGGTGGCGGCCGTGGTGAGCCTGTTCGTTTAGCCGCACCACTCCTTAGCCGCACCACTCCTTCTCGTACGTCACTGAGGGCGCCCCGGCCGCAACGGTCCGGGGCGCCTTCGTCATGACGGGACGGCCGGGTGCCCGCCCGCGGGCTCGAACCCGGCCAGCATCTGCTCGAGCGCCGCCTGGTCGGGCCCCACGAACGGTGAGGCCCCGGCCGCCGAGCCCAGTGTGTCCATCATCGTCCCCGCGATGCCGCGGGCCGCGGGCAGATGGGTGGAGAGGATGAGCTCGGGCGCCCCGTCCCGCAGCGGCTGGAAGCTGTCCAGGAACTTCACCGGGTCCACGACCTGCACCCAGGGACTGTCGACCGACGCCCACAGCAGCTGCGCGGCCCGCAGATCCTCCACGGGCACTTCGCGGACGTCGTCCGCCTGTGCCAGTTCGGCGGCGGGCATCGGCCCTCCGAAGCAGTCGGAGCTGAAGCAGGTCCCCGACCGGTCGTCGAAGAAGCCGACCGTGGCCGGATTGTCGAAGAGCGGCGGCCTGAACCCCGTGAGGGTGCGGTCGCCGACGTCCAGGGACTGCCCCGGATTGAGCAGATGGACGCGGTCGAGCGGCAGCGGGCGCTCACAGGACATGATCCCCGCGCCCGCGAACGTGGTCACGACCCGCGCCTGGGGCGCCGCGTCCAGCAGATCGAAGATCCCGCCGGTGTGATCCCGGTCCGGGTGGGTCAGCCAGATCCAGCGCACGTCGGCGGGATCGAGGACGGCGGCGAGCGTCTCCAGGAAGTTGCGGTCGGGCAGCCCGAGGCCGGTGTCGACGACGACGGGCTGGGAGGCGTGCAGCACAAAGGCGTTGACCGGTAGGTGTCCGATTCCCGGTACTTCCAGGCTGTCGCTCAGGGCGCTGATGTCGGGGCGTACCTTGTGGACGCGCATGACGCATCTCCATTCCCCCTCAGGGATGGTGATCGCGTCGCGGCCTCTATGTCTCCATCCTCGTCCTCTTCTGCCGCCGCCGCACCTGGACGAAGGGCCGTCGCCGGACGGCGACGGCCCTCGGCCCACCCGGTCCGCTCAACCGGTGCAGTACTGCTGCTCCTTGCCGATGGACCGGTACATGCAGTCCGAGTTCTCCAGGAGCTGCAGGACCGCGTCCCTGTTGCGGTTGGTCTCCCGCTCGATCACCTCGTCGGGCGGGTAGAAGCCGCCGCCGCCCGCGGACCGCGGGTACATCTCGAAGGTGTAGCTGAAGATCTTCTGGTCGCCCCAGAGCCAGTCGTCGATCGTGCCGTCCGTGATGTAGAGGTCGCTGGCCTGCTCGGGGGTGTAGCCGTTGCTCGCGGCCATCTTTCCGCCGACCGCCGCGTGCGCGTCGCGGTCGTCCTTGGTCAGGCCGGGGGCCGTGTCGTTGTACGTGTAGCCGTAGGGCCACAGGACCAGTTCGCTGTACGTGTGGAAGTCGATGGCGGCCTTGATCTGCTGCTTGCCTCCGACGACGCGGCTGCGGACGAAGTCCGCGACCACCTTCACCTCGGGGGCCGACTCGGCGCTGCGGCCGCGGTAGGTCTCGGAGCCCGTGGAGCCCGAAGAACCGCCGCAGCAGCCCCACTTGTAGTTCCAGTTGCGGTTCATGTCGGTGCCGACGTTCGACGAACCGCTGTTGGGCTGGCGGTTCTTGCGCCAGCTGCGGTAGGAGCCGGTCGCGATGTCGTACTCGCCGCCGTCGGGGTTCATGTCCGGCACGATCCAGATCTCGCGCTCGTCGACCATCTTCTTGATGCGCGCGTCCGTGCCGTAGTCGTCGCCGAGTTCACGCAGCAGGTAGAGCGCCATCTCGACGGTGAGGTGCTCGCGGGCGTGCTGGTGGTGGGTGAAGAGGACCTCGGGCTCGGCCTCGTCCGTGCCGACGTTGTCGCTGATCTTGATGGCGACGATGTCACGGCCCGAGTAGGACTTGCCGATGACCTTCTTGCTCATCAGGGTCGGATGGGCCGCGATGCGCTGGTTGATCTCGGCGTTCATCTCCGCGTAGTTGTGGTACCTCGCGTCGGCGGGCGGGAAGTCCTTGGCCTCCACCGGCAGGCCGTTCGTACGTTTCGGGGGTCCGGCAAGGGCCTTGAGCTCGTAGCCCGCGTCCCGGAGCCTGGCCGCCTCGCGGCCGTCGGCCGAGACGACCACCGCGCGGGCGTCGACCTCGTCGATGGTGACGCCGGTGCGGGCGAGCGCGGTGCGCGCGGCGCGGTCGTCGCTCAGGGGGATCTCGTACTGGCGCGTTTCGTTGTCGTCCGCCGGCGTGGTCCGTGAGGTCCTGTCGGTCCGGTCGGCGGAGTCCGGTGCGGCGTTGGCGGTGATGGGCGCCGCCACGGCGAGGGCGAGAAGGACAGCGAGGGCGGCGGATCTTCTGCCGCGTATGCGAAGTCGCATGAAGTCTCCTGGGGGGTGGGGGGTGGTTCAGTGCGACGCGTGCTGTGCGGGTTGCGGTGCGGGTTGCGCGGGCCCATCGTGGGCGCCTGGCATGCTCCGGTCAACGCTGTCTTCGGCCAACCCCTTGTGCCGCGCGCCGCCATGCGGTTTCTTGATCGGCATGGCTGAATCGACAGGCAGTGGCACTGCCAAGGGAGAAGCGGCTCCCCAGCCGCGCAAGTCCAGCTGGAAATACATCGGTCCTGGCATCGTCGTCGCCGCGACCGGCGTCGGCGCGGGCGACCTGGTCGCCACGCTCATCGCGGGCAGCAACTTCGGCTACACCCTGATGTGGGCCGCAGTCATCGGCTGCGTCGTGAAGATCTCGCTCGCCGAGGCGGCCGGGCGCTGGCACCTGGCGACCGGACGTACCCTCTTCGACGGCTGGGCCAGCCTCGGCCGCTGGACCACGTGGTTCTTCGTCGTCTACGTGGTGATCTGGGGGTACGTCTACGGGGCGGCCGCCATGTCGTCGTCGGGACTCCCGCTCCAGGCGCTCTTCCCGGACGTCATGGAGCTCAAGTGGTGGGGCATCCTCACCGGCGTCGTCGGTCTCGTCTTCGTCTGGTTCAACAAGTACGCCGTCTTCGAGAAGGTCATGACGGTGCTCGTCGGCATCATGTTCGTCGTCACCGTCTATCTCGCCATCCGCGTCACGCCGCACCTCGGCGACGCCTTCGCGGGTCTGCTCCCGGTCCTGCCGGACGAGAAGGACTCCATCCTCAACACGCTCGGCCTGATCGGCGGCGTCGGCGGCACCATCACCCTTGCCGCGTACGGCTACTGGGTCAACGCGAAGGGCTGGACGAACACGGGCTGGATGAAGGTGATGCGGCTCGACAACCGCGTCGCGTACATCACCACCGGCATCTTCGTCGTCGCCATGCTCTTCGTCGGCGCCGAGCTGCTGCACTCCGCGAACGTCGCGATCGCCAGCGGCGACCAGGGCCTGGTGCAGCTCTCCGGCATTCTGGAGAAGGAGTACGGCGACGGCACCGCGAAGCTGTTCCTCATCGGCTTCTTCGCCACGTCCTTCACCTCGCTGATCGGCGTCTGGCACGGCGTGAGCCTGATGTTCGCCGACTTCGTGGAGCGCTACCGCAAGCAGCGCGCGGGCGCCGACGAGAAGGCCCTGACCGGCGAGGAGGTGGCGTCCGGAGCGCGCGAGAAGTCGGTGCCGTTCCGCGCGTACCTGCTGTGGCTGACCTTCCCGCCGATGATCCTGCTCTTCCAGGGGCAGCCGTTCCGCCTCATCATCCTCTACGGCGTGCTCGGCGCGGCCTTCATGCCGTTCCTCGCGCTCACCCTGGTCTGGCTCCTCAACTCGTCGCGCACGCCCAGCGAATGGCGCAACGGCTGGCTCAGCAACGGCATGCTGGCCATCGCCGGCCTGCTGTTCCTGGTCCTGTGCATCAAGCAGATCACGGACCAGGACTGGAGCAGCTTCTTCTAGCGGCTCTTCTTCCAGCGCATCGGCTCCGCACGCCGCAGCGCCGCCGGGGGAGCGGAGGCGCTGCGGACGTGCGGTCTTTTGGGGTTACGGCAGGCCGTGGACGTGCGGTCCGACCGCCTTGGACCAGGAACTGCCGTCGGCGGCGTCCCAGTTCGTCGACCAGGTCATCGCGCCCCGGATGTCGGGGTACGTCTTGGACGGCTTGAAGGAACCGCAGCTGGTGCCCTTCGCCAGGCAGTCCAGGGCCTGGTTCACGACGGACGGCGAGACATAGCCGCCGCCGGCCGCCTTCGCCGATGCCGGGACGCCTATGCCGACCTGCGAGGGGGCGAGGCCGCCCTCCAGCTGGATGCAGGCGAGCGCGGTGAGGAAGTCGACCGAGCCCTGGCTGTAGACCTTGCCGTCGCAGCCCAGCATCGAACCGCTGTTGTAGTACTGCATGTTGACGACCGTGAGGATGTCCTTCACGGCGAGCGCCGTCTTGAAGTACTCGTTCGACGTCGACTGCATGTCGATCGTCTGCGGCGCCATGGTCAGGACGAACCCTGAACCGGCTTTCCCGGCGAGGGACTTCAACGCCTGCGACATATAGGTCGAGTTGAGCCCGTTCTCCAGGTCGATGTCGACGCCGTCGAAGCCGTACTCCTGCATGAGCTTGTACGCCGAGTCGGCGAAGGCGGTCGCGGAGGCACCGTCATTGACGGACACCGCGCCCTTCTCGCCGCCCACCGAGAGGATCACGGACTTCCCGGCCGCCTGCTTGGCCTTGATGTCGGCCTTGAACTGGTCGACGGTGTACCCGCCGAGCCCCGCCGAGTCGAGGTTGAAGGCAAGCTCGCCCGGCGTTCCGGTCGCGTCCGCGAACGAGACCGCGATGATGTCGTATTCGTCCTGTACGTCGCCCAGCTTCTGGACCGTGGCGCCGTTGTTGAAGTTCTGCCAGTAGCCGGTCACCGCGTGCTTCGGTACCGCGCGGGTCTCTGCGTCGGCGTCGTCGGCGCCGCCGGTGAGCAGGCCGGTGAGCGCGAGGGCGAGGGCCGTTGCCAGACTGATGACGGAACCTGCCTTCCTGCGTGTCCTGCCGCGTGCGTGGTCCACTTCTGCCTCCGGTGGGGGGAGTTGGGGCATTCGGAGAGCTCTCATTTGGTCTTGCCTGGTCTCGCTTGGTCGTACAAGCTGGTCCAGACCAATTGAGTTGTCAAGACCTCTGGCATCACCGGGACCCCGCGAGACCGGCCAACCTCAACGTGAACAGTGGGAAGTTGGGTGTTGAGGTGGCGATGACCTGGATAAGGTGCTGAGGCAGAAGTGCGCGAAGACCGGGGGGTGTACGTATGCCGACCGCCATAGCCGTCACCGGCCCTGACCTGGTGCTGCCGTCGCCCGACCGGCACACTCCGTCGGCGGCCGTCCTCCAGAGCGCCGTCCAGTCACCGCGGACGTACTCCCTGGACCAGGCGCTCACCGAGATGCACACGCTCATCGAGCACCACGGCTATGTGATCGTCCTCTGCCCCGCGTCGGCGCCGCCCGCCCTCGCACAGCGCCTGTACGCGATCCGCTCCGTCCTGGAGAGCGACCGCATCGCGATCCTCCGCCCGGACCTGCCGCCGCTCGGCCTCGCGGTCCTCGCGCTGCAGCTCCGCCAGCTGTCGATCTGCGACTTCAGCCCCGGCGTGCTCGCGTCGGCGGCCCGGCTCCTCTCGCACTACATCTACGCGGGCGCGCTGCTCGGCTCGGTGGCGAAGCTCGACCGGGTCCCGGTGACGCTGCAGTCGCACGCCAAGTCATGGGTGCCGGGGACCCAGTTCGCCGTCCTCGCGACACCGCGCCCCGAGCTGATCAAGGTGACGGGGGACGCGACGCTCCCCGGGCCCGGATTCGGCACGAAGCTGCTGTACGCCACCGGGCAACTGACGTCCGACTGGGTCACGGAGACGCTCGCCCCTGCCTGGCGGACCCAGGGGGTCTCGGAGGCCCGCCTTCCGGGGGAGTCCGCGCGCTGGTGGGCGACGGGCAAGCTCGTCGAGTTCGCCGCGGCGATCCCCGACATCTCCGTGCTCTACCAACTGGTGTCGTCCGTCCGGCGGGACGACTGCCACTGGTGCGGTCTCGAACTCATCGGCGACCGCTGCGGCTTCTGCGCCGCGCCACTGCCGCCGCCCCCTGAACGTGGGGCGCCGGCTTCCGCCGCCGCTCCTGCTTCCGCTCTCCGTGCGCTGCCGCGAGGCGCGACGTAGGGCCCGGCTCCTCTCGCGTACGCAACTGACATGCAACCGAACCGAACGCGCGCCACACCGCTCACCGTCCGTCGCTCACTGTCCGTAGCCAACCGCACCCGATCGAGGTAGTCCGGTCCATGAACTCACGCCAGCGCCGCGGCGTCATCCTGCTGG
This sequence comes from Streptomyces rectiviolaceus, assembly GCF_039533825.1. Taxonomy (NCBI): domain Bacteria; kingdom Bacillati; phylum Actinomycetota; class Actinomycetes; order Kitasatosporales; family Streptomycetaceae; genus Streptomyces; species Streptomyces rectiviolaceus. The sequence continues at coordinate 33,984 of NZ_BAAAUG010000084.1, read as the reverse complement.
TCCTGTCGGTCCTGGCCGCGTTCGGCGCGTTCGCGGGCGTCCTCTCGGTGATCCGGGACGTGAACTCGAAGGTGGGGCCCGAGGTGGCCGCGTACAAGCTCAAGGGGGACATCGCCCCCTACAAGGAGCTCAGCGCGGACCAGTTCGAGAAGGTGGAGATGCCGGAGCGGTGGCTCTCCGACAACGCGGTCACCGACCTCAGCCAGGTCCGCGGCAAGATCGCGGTGACGGAGCTGCGGAAGGGCTCACTGCTCCAGACGGACATGATCGTCAACCGTCCCGAACTCGCGCCGGGGCAGCAGGAGATCGCCATCATGATCGACGCGGCGACGGGCGTCGCGGGCAAGATCACGCCGGGGTCGACGGTCAACATCTACGCCACCTTCAAGGCCGAGACCGACAACGCCAAGGACCAGTCGAAGGTCATCGTCGAGTCCGCGAAGGTGATCGATGTCGGCAAGCTGACGGCACTGGACCCGGACCAGGACGATCGCGCGGGCAGCCGCCGTCGTACGGAGACGGAAGCGGTGCCGATCACGTTCGCCCTGGACACGGCGGACGCGCAGCGCGTGGCGTACGCGGAGTCGTTCGCCACGCATGTGCGGCTCGCCCTGGTGGGGCAGGGCGGGGAGAGCGCCATCCCGCGGGGCGACCGGACTTACACACTCGACGAGGACAAGTAGGGGGCCCCGCGGATGAGGCGACGCACGCCTGAACCGCCGCTGCGCGGCGGATGTCTCCCACTCACCCACCCGATTACCCGGCGGTGCCAGGTATGACGACCCGGATCCTCCCCGCCGTAGGGGACATGGACGCCGCCCGCGCGCTCTCGACACTGGTCGGGCAGCTCCCGGACGCCGAACCCGCCCTCCCCCTCGCGGACTCCACCGCGCTCCTGGACACCTTGGCCCGCCTCGGCGCGGAGTCCATCGACGAGCTCCCCGAAGTCGTCCTCATCCACGAGCGCATCGGCCCCGTCCCCGCCCTCGACCTGATCCGCGACCTCGTCCTGCGCTTCCCGGCGGTCGGCGTCGTCCTGATCACCGCCGACACCAGCCCCGGCCTCCTCACCGCCGCGATGGACTCCGGCGCGCGCGGCATCGTCGGCTTCCCCCTCGCCTACGACGCCCTCGCCGAGCGCGTGCACGCGGCGGCCGCCTGGTCGGCAGGGATGCGCAGGCACCTGGGCAGCGCGGGCATGGAGCTCTACACCGGGCCGGGGGAGACCCCCGGCGGCGGGCACGTCGTCGCGGTGAGCGGCGCCAAGGGAGGCGTAGGAACCACCCTCGCCACGGTCCAACTCGCCCTCGCGGCACGGGCCTCCGGCCGCACCGTCGCCCTCCTCGACCTGGACCTGCAGTCCGGGGACGTCGCCTCCTACCTGGACGTCCAGTTCCGCCGCTCCATCGCCGACCTCGCGGCGATCACCGACATCACGCCCCGCGTGCTCCAGGACGCCGTCTACACCCACGAGACCGGCATCGGCCTCCTCCTCGCACCCGGCGAGGGCGAACGGGGCGAGGAGATCACCGACCGGGTGGCCCGCCAGACGCTCAACGCGCTGCGCAGCCGCTACGACGTCGTACTCGTCGACTGCGGTACGTACGTCACCGGGGCGAGCGCGGCCGCCATCGAACTCGCCGACCAGGCGATCCTCCTCGTCACGCCGGACGTCGTCTCCGTACGCGCCGCCAAGCGCATGGTGCGCCTGTGGGACCGGCTCCAGATCCGCAAGGCGGAGGAGACGCTCACGGTCGTCAACCGCCACGGCAAGGGCGCGGAGATCCAGCCCTCCCTCGTGGAACGGGTGACGGGGACACGAGTGGCCCGCACCACCGTCCCCGCGAACTTCAAGGAGCTGCAGGGCGCGGTCGACGCGGGCCGCATGCAGGACCTGGACAGCAAGTCCTCGGTGAAGCAGGCGCTGTGGGCGCTGGCTGGCGAGCTGGGACTCGTGGACCCGGAGGCATCAGGCGGCAGCGGCAAGCGGGGCGCACTGACCCTCCGGAAACGAGTCGGGGGCGACCGAGGGGCAGTCACCCTGGAGTTCGCCGGCATGTTCCCGCTGCTGCTCGCCGTGATGGGCCTCCTGTGGCAGTGCGCGCTGTACGGCTACACGTTCTCCCTCGCGGGAAACGCCGCGGACGAGGCGGCGCGGGCGGCGACGGCCGCGTACGCGGTGGGCGAGGGCGGGGCCGCGGCGTGCGAGTCCGCCGCGAAGGAGCATCTGCCGTCGGCGTGGCAGGGCGCGGAGGTGTCCTGCACGGACGACGGGGCGGTCTGGAAGGCCCACGTGGACGCGGACGTCCCGCTGTTCTTCCCCGGGATCGACACGGGGTGGAGCGTGAGCGGGGAGGCGGGGGCGGCGAAGGAGGGTGAGGACGGTGAGGGAGGGTGAGGACGGTGAAGGGTGACCCGGCAGCGCTGCGTACCGTCGATCACCGGCTGCGCCGAGCTCGTCCTCAAACGCCGGACGGGCTGAATCGCCTCCGGAAGCGTCGGCACCGGAGAAGGAAGCGCCCCTTCGACGACCGAGGCGTATCCATGCTCGAATTCGCCGGCTTCCTCCCCATCCTGCTCCTCATAGGCCTGGCCGCCATCCAGCTCGGCCTGGTCGGGTACGCCGTCAACCAGGCCGGATCAGGCGCCCGCGCGGCAGCGCGCGTCGCATCCCAGGGCGAGGGCGGCGAGGCCGCGGGCCTCGCGGCGATGGACGGCAGCCTCGACGCGCAGGTCGCCCTCAGCGGGGGCGGCGACACGACAACGGCGGAGGTCACCGTCCAGGTCCCCACCCTCCTCCCCTTCGTGGACGCAGGCTGGTCCGTCACGAAGTCGGCCACCATGCCCAACGACGATGACGACGATGACGAAGACGGGAGCTGAGAGAGAAAAGATGAGCCTCCGCGACCGCATAGCGACCCCGCACGACCACGGCGAGGGCAGCGGACCGAGCCGCGACGACAGCCTCGTGGCCGTCTACCGCGCCAAGCTCCTGGAAGAGATCGACCTCGCCGAGATGTCGTCCCTCACCACGGCGGACCGCAGAGTCCGCCTGGAGCGCGTGATGGGCCACATCATCAGCCGCGAGGGCCCCGTCCTCTCGACCTCCGAGCGCTCCCAGCTCATCCGCCGCGTCGTGGACGAGGCCCTGGGACTCGGCGTACTTGAACCACTGCTCGCCGACGCCTCCATCACGGAAATCATGGTGAACGGCCCGGACTCGATCTTCGTGGAACGAGCCGGAAGGGTGGAGCAGCTGCCCCTCCGTTTCGCGTCGAACGATCAGCTCATGCAGACCATCGAGCGCATCGTCTCCACGGTCAACCGCCGCGTGGACGAGTCGAACCCGATGGTCGACGCCCGCCTGCCCACGGGCGAGCGAGTGAACGTGATCATCCCTCCGTTGTCCCTCACCGGAGCGACGCTCACCATCCGCCGCTTCCCCCGCGCGTACACGCTGCACGAACTCATCGGCCTGGGCTCGCTCGACGAGCACATGCTGCTCCTGCTCTCCGCCTTCGTACGCGCCCGCTTCAACATCATCGTCTCCGGCGGCACGGGCTCCGGAAAGACGACCCTCCTCAACGCGCTCTCCGGCCTCCTCTCCGACCACGAACGCATCATCACCATCGAGGACTCGGCCGAACTCCAGCTCCAGCAGGACCACGTGGTCCGCCTCGAATCGCGCCCCCCGAACGTCGAGGGCAAGGGCCAGATCACCATCCGCGACCTGGTCCGCAACAGCCTGCGCATGCGCCCCGACCGCATCATCGTCGGCGAGGTCCGAGGCGGCGAGACGCTGGACATGCTCCAGGCAATGTCGACGGGCCACGACGGCTCCCTCGCCACGGTCCACGCGAACACGGCGGAGGACGCCTTGATGCGCCTGCAGACCCTCGGCTCGATGTCGGAGGTGCAGATCCCCTTCGAGGCGCTGAAGGACCAGATCAACTCGGCGGTGGACGTGGTCGTCCAGCTCGCCCGGCACGCGGACGGCTCCCGCAAGATCGCCGAGATCGTCCTCCTCGTCTCGCACGGCCGCGAACAGTTCCGCATCGCCCCGGTGACCCGCTTCGTGCCGCGCCAGCCGGGCGTCGGCGGCCTGGACCGCCGCGTGCACGGCTACTTCGAGCACCTGCCGCTGCCGCGCTCCGTCGCCGAGCGGCTGTACGTCGCGGGCGAACCGGTGCCGCCCGGCTTCGGGGTGGCCCAGGCGATCGACGTACTGAACACGAGAGAGGCCATCGGCTGATGGAGAACCAAGCCGCTCTGCTGGCCCTCGGCGCCACGATCCTGACCGGCACACTAGCCGTCGCGGGAATCCACACGTACGCATCCGGCCGAGCCCAACGCCAGGCGCTGGTCGACCGCCTGTCGATCGGCCCCGGCACGGGCGAGACCGGCGGACGGGGCCGCCGCTTCGGCACGGTCGACCGCCGCCTGCGCCGCACCCGCCTCGGCCGCTCCATCCACCTGCGCCTCTCGGCGACGGGACTCGACCTGACGGCGGGCGAGTTCTTCGTCTACGTCGTGGCGGTCGTCGCCGCGCTCTGGCTGATGGCGGCGGCGACGCTGGCGCCGTTCTTCGGCCCGATCGCGGGCATCGTGGCGGTCTGGAGCGCGGTCGTCTTCCTCAACTGGCAACGCCAGAAGCGCATCGAAGCCTTCATCAACCAACTCCCTGACGTGGCCCGCATCCTGGCGAACGCGACGGCGGCGGGCCTGGCGCTACGTACATCACTGGCGATGGCGGCGGAGGAACTGGAAGCGCCGGCAGGCGAGGAACTGTCCATGGTGGCGGACCAGTTGACGCTGGGCCGCTCGATCGACGACACCCTGGGAGAGCTGGCCGAACGCCTGCCGTCCCGCGAACTGATAGTGCTCGTCACGACCCTGGTCCTGTCCAACAAGGCGGGCGGATCGGTGGTGAACTCCCTCCGGAACCTCACCCAGACCCTTGAGGACAGGAAGGAGACCCGCCGAGAGGTCCGCACGATGCTCTCGGAGGTCCATGCGACGGCGTTCACGGTTCCGCTCCTGGGCCTGGGGTCCCTGCTCCTCATCAACTCCTCGAATGAGGGAGCACTGGCGAGGGTGACGGGTTCACCGGTGGGCCAGATGCTGATCCTGATCGCGCTGGGCCTGTACGCGGTGGGCTTCTTCGTGATCAGACGCTTGGGCAAGATCGAAGTCTAGGGGAGGGGAGTTACCTTGCTGGCACTGGCTCTGGCCGTGGTGATGGGGCTGGCCGTGGCGGGCGTCTGTCAAGGCGTGCGCATGTACCGCGCGGAGGCGAAGCTCCCTTCGGACCTGGCGATCGCCCTGGAGATCGGCGCCACCCGCGTCTCGGCGGCCGGCTCGGCGGTGGACCGCCTCGGCATGCGCTTCGCGCCGCTCGTCCTGCGCCTGATGGGCCCGAAACGGGTGGACGCCAAGCGCCGCAGGATCGACATGGCGGGCAACCCGGGAGGCCTCACGATCGACCGCTATGCGGCGCGTCGGGCGGTCTACGGCGCGTTCGGCCTCGTGATGGGCCTGATCTTCCTCACAAACGGCTCATCGCTCTTCGGCCTCCTCACCTTCGCCTTCGGCGTGACGGCGGCGGACGCGCTGATCTGGCAGGCGATACGGGAGCGCCGCGAGGTCATCGACCGCACGCTGCCGGACTTCCTGGACGTCCTTGCGGTGGTGGTATCGGCGGGCCTCGGCTTCCGCCAGGCGCTGGACCGCGTCGCGGAACGCTACGAGGGCCCATGGGCGGACGAGTTGAGGATCACGCTGCGCCAGATGGACATGGGCGTCAGCCGCCGCCAGGCGTTCGACGAGCTGCGCCGCAGGAACGCCTCGGAACAGGTCTCCCAGTTCGTCTCGGCGCTCCAGCAGGGCGAGGAACTGGGCTCGCCCATCGCGGACACGCTCATCCAGCTCGCCACGGACATGCGCCGCACGGACGCGCAGAACTCCCGCCGCCGGGCCGCCAAGACGATCCCCAAGGCGACGATGGTGACGCTGGTCTTCATGCTTCCGGCCACGATGATTCTGATCGCGGCGGGCATGTTCCTCGGCTCGGGGTCCGACTTCGGCTCGATTCTGGGGAAGTGAGGGTGCTGTGAGCGGTGCGGGTTGCCTGGCGGCAGGAGCAGGTATCAAGCCACTCAGCGAAACCTCTTCGCGGCTGCAACCCAATGTGGGACAGTCGCCCGGAGGGCGGGAAGGGCGCGGTGACTCCGGGGGTGGCCCCTGTCGGGGTTCCGGGGCTCGACTGACCTTTGCAAAAGGGGAGTTCACGATACTCGCGGGAGGGGAAGTCGTGAAACGCATTGAATCGCCGACCGTCCGGTCGCGGACCTCTGCCACATGCCCCCGGGGTGCGTGATGACCTCGCCGCCGGGGAAGGGAACTCGCCAACTTGCGCGTCTCAAACCGCATTGGTTGCGGAGAGTGGCTGTTGGGTCACATGATCTCGCGTACGTTGCCTATGACGACAGCCGCGTCGGAATTGGCTGCGCCGGCGGTGCGTGTGCGTGTGCCTGTACGTGTATCGGGTGGGAGAGAAGGGGCCGTCGTGCTGAAGGATCGCGTACTCAGAGTCTGGGTGGACTGGACCGTGACCGTGACTTCCCGGGTTCGGGGGAGGGAGCGGGATGCGGGGGCTGGGTTTGTGGAGTATGCGGGGTTGATGATTTTGATCGCGGGGATCTTCACGTTGATCGATCAGCTGGGACTGGACGGACTGATCTCCGGGGCGATCGGCGACGCGGTCGACGACGTGATCGGCGGCTGATTGCGCACCGCCTGCACAGTGACCGAGGGCAGACTCTTCCCATCTACATCTGGATGACGGGGATTCTGCTCTTTGTTGCGTTCGCGTTCTTCGCATTCGCTCAAGCCGCATCAGCGCGAAATGGCGCCCAATCCGCTGCTGATGCTGCGGCGCTGGCGGCTGCGCAGGGTGCCAGAGACGAACTTGTTGATGGGCTAGGGGCGTCCATCGGCGAGGGTGACGACTGGCTCGACTGGCTGGGCGGTGACAAGTTCACCGGTGACGGCGCCGAAGGCGCGGCGGATGCTCTTGCTGCGGACAACGACTCAGCCGTCATCGGCTTTGGACCGGACGAAGTGAACGGCTATCCGGGTTTCTGGGCCAGGATCGAGACCAACTACACGGTAGGCGACTCGATCATTCCGGGCACGGAATCCAAGCATGCTCAGGCCGAGGCCACCGCCATCATCAAGCCGCGTTGTGATGTTGCTCCTTCGGCCGACCCGGAGAAGGCCGTGGAATTCGACTGCGACGGCGGCGACTCTTTCGAGATCGATCCGGACGACTTCGATCTGGACGATCTTCCGGAGGCCTCCGTTCTCTTCTCTGTCCACCTGGCTGACTGATGAGTGGCCGACGAAAGAAGGAAGCTGTACCGATGAGCATTCGGCGCACCATAAAGACCCGCAGGGCAATGACCGCTGTGGCGATCACTACTGGGCTGGTCCTCGCGGTGGCCGGTTGCGGTGGCGGTGATGGTGGAGACGAGGACAAGCCTGACAAGAGCGCGCCTTCCTCTTCGTCGGCCAAGAATGGCGAGGGCGATGACGAGCAGAAGCAGACTCAAACACCCGAGACCGACAAGGTCCTGGCAGAGGCCAAAGACGGCGACATCAGCGTCGTGGTCAACTCGGCCCTCCGTGACGGGGGAGGCTTCGTCACCGTCTCCGGAACGGTGACGAACAATGGCAGTCAGTCCTGGCTCGGAGCCAACTGGGCGAGTGATGAACGGGAGCTTCGTTCAAACGGAGGGTCCTTGTCCGGTGCCAGCCTGGTGGACAACGACGGGAAGAAGAAGTACCTCGTGCTTCGGGACACCTCGGGGCGTTGCCTGTGCACGAAGTTCAATGGGCGTGTGAAGCAGGGCGATACGGCCAATTGGTTCGCTCAGTTCCCCGCTCCCCCCGAGGGGACCAGCAAAGTCAGCTTCCAGGTCGGGTCGATGCCCCCCGCCTCCATCGAGATCTCCGAGGGTGAGTGACCCATGGGCCACCCACGAACACGCACCCTCGCCGCGGCCACAGCCACCCTCACGGCCCTGGTCCTCCTGACCGGCGCCCCGGCCTTCGCGGACGACGACGACCCCAGCGCACCCCCCGGCAGCACAACCTCCACCCCGCCCCAGGAGGTCGACTCCAACAGCCCCGGTCTGAAGCTGGCTGATGGAGCGACCCTGGCCCCGGCGAAGGTCCTGGACATCAAGTCCGTGGTCGAAGACCTCGGCGGCGAGGAGCGTCGCGAGGACACGAACACGGACGTGAAGTTCGCGCTGCAGGCGGAGGTGTTGTTCCCCAAGAACAGCCCCAAGCTGAACCCGGAGGCGAACGCGCGGATCAAGGCGATCGCCGAGGAGGCGAAGGCCCAGAAGGCGACGAACGTCAGGGTGTTCGGCTTCACGGACGACCTCGGCTCGTACAACCACGGCAAGAAGCTGTCCCGCGAACGCGCGGAGGCGGTGCACGACAAGATGGCCAGCTACCTGGGCCCCGAAGTCACCTACTCCGTACGTGGCTACAGCGAGGACTATCCGATCGCGGACAACGGCTCCGAGGAGGGCCGCAAGAAGAACCGCCGAGTCGAGGTGTCCTTCCCCCGGGGCTCCGGTGCGGCGGACTCAGGGCCGGCCCCTTCCGGGAGCCAGGACTGACCGTCGACTGCAGCGTGGCTTCGCTGCTCCGGCGGCTGAATCGGTTACCGGGGCCGCCCGGTTGTCCTGAGGTTGGCGGTTCCGGGCCGGGAGTAAAGGGCGCTCCGCTGCGCTACGCGTCGGCTGCGCCGATTCCGCTGCGCTCCACCCTTGACACCCGCCCCTCCACCACGCGAGGGAAGACGACCGGACGGCCCGAGGGGCGGGACTCTCGACCACTGCCGTGGGGTTGTCGGGTCTGACTGCCGGGTGCGGACTGGTTCGTCGGGGGTGGCCGTCACGGGTCAGGGGTGCGCGGTCGCTCCGGGGATGGGCACCGGTCTCGACAAGCGGCTGCTGACTGGTTCGTCGCAGGGCACGTCACGGGCAGGGGTGCGCGATGCGGTCCGGGAAGGGGTGCCGGTCTCGTCAAGCGTCTACCGACCGGACCTTCCGGGGTGACCGCCCGGGGTCTTGGTGCTGTGGCGGCGGCTTCGCTGCTCCGGCGGCTGAATCGGTTACCGGGGCTGCCCGGTTGTCCTGAGGTTGGCGGTTCCGGACCGGGTGTAAAGGGCGCTCCGCTGCGCTACGCGTCGGCTTCGCCGATTGCGCTTCGCTTCACCCTTGACACCCGTCCCTCCACCGCGCGAGGGAAGACGACCGGACGGCCCAAGGGGCGGGACTCTCGACCACTGCCGTGGGCCCATCCCGCATTCCTGCCGGGTGCGGACTAGTTCGTCGCAGGGCGCCGTCACGGGTCAGGGGTGCGCGGTCGCTCCGGGGAGGGGCACCGGTCTCATCAAGCGGCTGCCAACCGGATCTTCCGGGGTGACCAGCAGGGGAAGAGCGCGCGGTTGCTCCGGGGGTGGGTGCGGGTCTCGTTGAGTGGCTGTCGACCGGCCCGTCGTGTGTGGTCGGCAGGAAGAGCGTGTCTCGTCACGCAGCGGCAGCGGGAGCGCTGGGGACTTTCGCCGGTCAGTGCCGGGGTGTGGGGGATGCGGTGCGAGGAGGTGGGCGGATGGTGGTGTTGGAGCTGGCCGGGAGGAGGGGGCGTTGGGGACTGGCGCGCCCCTGCCCGGCGGGTGGTTGGGGAGCGTCGGGCTCCGAGGGGGGCCGGGGGTCCGGCACCTAATTCCGAGAAGGCGCATTGCGAAACACGTGCGCCCCCCTTCTGCCGGAACGCAACTTTGCCAAAGTAGGTGCCCCGCGAGCCCGGATGCAGAAGAGTCTCACCAACACCGCCCCTCACGCCTGGCATCGTGCGACTCTCTTGCAATTCCGCTCTACGAGCCACCGACGAACCGCCCCCGCCCGCCCGCTGATGGCAGACGCCTCCCGTCGACACGGACTGCCGATACCGGCGCTCACACGCGCCCTGCCCGGGCAGCCACGCCGGAAGAACCACCGGTCGGCAGCCGCTTGATGAAACCCCCGCCCAGCAGCAGACGTTGGCACACGGCCGGCCCCGTGACGACCACCACCCCCGAAAGACCCGGCCGGTAGCCGTTTGACGAGACCCGCACCTCTCCCTGGAGCAGCCGCGCACCCCATCCCCGGACGGTCACCCCGGAAGATCCGGCCGGTAGCCGCTTGACGAGACCCGGGCCCTTTCCCGGACCGCATCGCGCACCCCTCCCCGTGACGGCGCCCCGCGACGAACTAGTCGACAGCCGCTTGACGAGACCGGCGCCCCTCCCCGGGGCGGCCGCGCACCCCCATCCCCGGGCGGTTACTTGGGAAGATCCGGTCGGCAGTCGCTTACGAGACCGGCACCCATCTCCGGAGCAGTCGCGCACTCCATCCCCGGGCGGCCACCCCGGAAGATCCGGTTGGCGGTCGCTTGACGAGACCGGCGCCCCCCCCGGACCGGCCGCGCACCCCTGCCACTTGGCGGCCACCCCCGACGAACCAGTCCGCACCCGGCAGGAACACCACACCACCCCACGGGAGTGGTCGAGAGTCTCGCCCCTTGGGCCGTCCGGTCGTCTTCCCTCGCGCGGTGGAGGGACGGGTGTCAAGGGTGGAGCGAAGCGGAATCGGCGCAGCCGACGCGACGCAGGAGCGCCCTTGACTCCCGGTCCGGAACCGCCAACCTCAGGACAACCGGGCGGCCCCGGTACCAACACCACCGCCGGTGCAGCGAAGCCCCCGCCACAGCACGCAATCCCCTGACGGTCACCCCGGAAGACCCGGTCGGCAGCCGCTTGACGAGACCGGCGCCCATCCCCGGAGCGACCGCGCACGTCCTGCCCCCCGGGCCCCCTCGACGAACCGGTCCGCACCCGGCAGTCAGACCCGATGACCCGACGGCAGTGGTCGAGAGTCCGGCCCCGGTGCCAATCAAGCCGCCGGTGCAGCAACGCTGCAGTCGACGGTCAGTCCTGGCTCCCGGACGGGGCCGTCCCCGAGTCCGCCCCAGCGGAGCCCCAGGGGAAGGCACTTCGCGCCTCCCCGAACCCCCACCGTTCAGGTCGACAGCTCGCACGGCCGCCCCGAATTCCTGGGCGAAGAGGGGCAGTTGTCCAAGCACCGGTCGCATCTCGACTGGATGGAGCGCATCGCCCTGTCGCCCAAGGCATCGCGCGACTTCATCCGCGACATCGCCACCAACCCGTGAGGGGGAAACGCCATGCCCGAGATCACGTGGGAAGAGCCGTTCCGCGGCGAGGGAGCCGGATTCCGCGGAGGCCCTCCGGACCTTGATCCGGGACATCAAGGCAGGCAAGGCGGATCACCTGCTCGGCTGAGCAAGCCGAGCAGGTGATCCGCGGAGTGGCGGCCACCGGCGGCTAGCGGCATCTACCGGAGGTCACCGGCGGTCACCGGCGGCAAGCTACTTGCCGCACTCCGCCAAGTAGCGATCGAAGGCATGGTCCTTGGCCTTCCGCGCGACGGCGTCCGTGTACGCGTCCGCGCGCAGGACACCGGCCGCGAGGTGAGTGTCGTCCTCGAGGTTCTTCGTGTCCGCGCACGCCACCACCACGATCCAGTCGGCGTGCGTCCCCTCGTCCTTCGCGGTGCCGTACGTCGCCTTGGCGCCGGTGACCGGCTTGGACAGGTCGTACGACACCATCGACGAGGCCGACGGCAGACCCTCTTCCACCTGGGCCACGGTCTGACCCACGAACGAGGAGACCGGCACGTGGTCGGGCTCGTCCGCGTCGTCGTTGGTACCGCACCCGCTCAGCAGCATCGCGGCCCCGGCGAAGGCCAAGGCGACGGCCCCCGCCGTGGCGCGGCGGGCCGGTGCGGGGCGCGGGCCGCGCCGGGTGGGCATGGCTCGGTCAGGGAAGGCACTCACTTGACCTTGCAACTCACCTTCGCGGGCGCCGGGTTGAAGGCGTGCTTCCACCCGCTCGTGCCGGCCTTGTAGTCGAGAGGCGTGGTGATGTGCTTCTCGATCTTGTACTTGTACCGGGTGCCGATCGGGTAGGCGACGAGCGAGTGGCCCTTCTTCACCGGCGAGCTGCACGTCACGGCGACGGACTGGGTCTTGGCCTGGCTGATGTTCAGGCTGCCCGCGACGGCGCCGCGGCTGAGACCGAACCCCGCGTCGATGGTGCGCGTCGCCGACGCCGTCTTGTTGATCATGCAGGTCATGCCCTTGGTCTGGGCCGTGCAGCGGGCGATCTCGTCCTTCTGGTTCGTGTAGTTGCTCTGCTGCGACTTGTTGATGAGCTTGCTGTACTTGCCGACCGCGGCCCTGGTCGATACGTCTGGCTTCGCGGTGGGCGAGGCGTCGGCGTTTGCGGGTGCGGCGTTCGCGTGGGCGGCGGTGGCCACCAGCGTGGCGGACAGGACGAGTACGGCTCCGACGATGCGATTCGTCGAGCTGAGGCGCATGCGTTCCCCCATGAATAATTTTGGTCGCCAAAGATCGTACTCGATGGCTCAGCGACTCTGACCTGCGCATTCGTGAGGGTTGTGGTGTGTGGGGGTGGGGGGGGGAGGGGGCGCGGGGGCCCGCTCCGGTGCGCCGCTGCTCCATTGGCCCGCCTGCCGCCGGGGCGCACGGTCAGGGGAACGTGACGATGACGTCGTACAGCCCCGGGTTCGCCGTCACCGGCGTTTCCTTCGAGTCCCGCGCGGCGTTCGCACGGTCCGCGAACGCGGGGTCGGCACCGGCCGCCTCCCATGCCTCCTGGCTCTCCCAGTGGGCCACGTTCACGAGCTGGAAGCGCCCTTCCGGGGACTGGGCGCGATGCAGCCGGGTGTCGATGAAACCCGGCTTCTTGCTCATGATCGCGGCCCGCTGCTCCCACTTCTCGGCGAAGGCGTCGGCGTCCTCGGGGGCGATCTCGAAGATGTTGATGAAGGTGACGGACGAGGACGGGTCCGACGATTCCACTGGCTGCTGGCTCTCTGTGGTCATGATCGGACCCTATAAGTGTCCTAATTAAGCCCGGATAAAGGGGAGTTGGTCATACAGGGGGCGGACTCGGTGGTGGCCCGACGCGGATCCCGGGGGAGTGGGCGAAGAGATGCTGGGCCAGTAGCCGCTGAGCTGACGCTGATCAGCCGCTGATCAGCCGATGAGCTGACGCAGACCGCCTCCGGAGTAATGGGCGTGAGTCGGAGGCCTGTGCGATGCGAAGATCGCTCCATGAGCAGTTTCGACACACTTGTGACGGAAGCGGAGTCGGCCCCGACCGAGGGCTGGGACTTCTCCTGGTTCGAGGGGCGGGCCACGGAGGAGCGGCCCTCCTGGCGGTACGCTCACGTCATGGGGGAGCGTCTCGGCCACGCCACCGCGTCCCTCGACATCCAGACCGGCGGCGGCGAAGTCCTCGCCTCAGCGCCCGCGCTGCCGCCGCTCGCCGTCGCCACGGAGGGGTGGGCGCCGAACGTCGCCAAGGCCACCGCGTTGCTGCATCCGCGGGGCGCGGTGGTCGTGGCCTCGCCGGAGGACGCGCCGTTGCCGTTCGCGGCGGAGGCGTTCGACCTGGTCACCAGCCGGCATCCGGTGAAGGCGCGCTTCGACGAGATCGCGCGCGTGCTGCGTCCCGGCGGGACGTACTTCGCCCAGCATGTGGGTCCCGCCAGCGTCTTCGAGGTCGTCGAGTACTTCCTGGGGCCGCAGCCCGATTCCGTACGGAACGGACGTCACCCCGACCTCGAACGCGCCGAGGCGGAGGCGGCGGGCCTGGAGATCGTCGACCTGCGGGCCGAGCGGCTTCGGATCGAGTTCTACGACATCGGGGCCGTCGTCCACTTCCTGCGGAAGGTCGTGTGGATGGTGCCGGACTTCACGGTGGAGAGGTATTGGCCGCGGCTTCGGGAGCTGCACGAACAGATCGAGGCGGAGGGCCCGTTCGTGGCCCACAGCACGCGACACCTCTTCGACGCCCGCAAACGCTGACGCCCCGGGGGGGGCGGGGGCGGACCTACCCGCAAGCGCTGGCGCCCCGGCGGAGCTACGCATGTGCCCCCACCCTCACCGCCCCCACCACCAACTCCGCACGCCCCTCAAGCACTTCCCCCACACGCTCCACCTGCCCCGCAAGCTCCCGCTCCTGTCCCGTGCTCAGCGGGGCGAGTGGTTCCACCGTGACCGTGATCCGGCGGCCGGAGCGGCGCTGGTGCCAGACGCCTGCCACGACTCCGTCGACCAGCAGCACGGGGAAGTTGCCCGCCTGGCCCCCGGCCAGCGCCCGCTCGTAGGCCCGGCCAGGGAAGAGCCGCTCGCGCGGGTGCGAGGCGATCACGTACGCGTCGAAGTACGGGAGGAGCCGGACGCCCCGCACCGGCTCCCCCGGGAAGTCCGTGTCGCCCGCGACCACCCACGCCGACGGCTCCCCGTCCATCTCCACCGCCTCGATCTCCCCGGAGGAGGCCAGCGACGCGAAGACGTCGGCAACCCAACCTCCCGGCGCAGCGGCCCACTTGGCGAACTCGCGCGGCGTCGCGGGCCCGTACGCGTACAAGAAGCGCCGGACCAGGCGCTCCGTAGCCACCTCGGCAGGGAGAGGCGGCTCCCCGGAGGTCGGCGGGCGCGTGTACGTCACCTTGCGGCCCCGGTTCGGCGCGAAGCACAGCACCCCGCGGTGGCCCGCCAGATGCATGACCGAGCGCCAGCGCGGCCACATCCCCTGGAAGGCGGGCATCACCAGGTCGCCCGCCCAGGGCCCCGTACGCGCCACCACCTCATCGCTGAGCTCGTCGATGGTCAGCCGGGCCCCGTCAAGGGCAGCGCCGATCGCGCTCACGATCTCGTCCGTCTGGGCCGGAGTCAGCCGGTCGCCCGCCTTGAATGGGCTCGGTCCGGCCGGGACCGCGGACAACGCGCCCGTCCACATGGGGAGTTGGGCGGCAGGCAGGAAGTGGATCGTGCCGCGCGGCCCGAACGTCTTGACCAGGCTCGGCTCCTCGCCCCACAGCGCGTCGCGTACGTCCTGCCGCGTCGCCCCGTCCATCCGCAGCCCCACGGACAGCTCGGCGGCGGAGGGCACCTGCGCCTGCGCGGCGAGCATCGCGTCGACCACATCGCCGGGTCCCGCCTCGCCCGGCTTCGCCGGAGTCCGCAGGAACTGCCGCTCCATGCGCCGGGCGTTGGCAGCGCTCCACGAAATGGCGGCGACGGTCATCGGTGGTCTCCTTCGGTACTGTCGATCGGGTCAGTGGCTCTGCGGACACGAGGAGTGGACCATGCCGAAGAGCGGCGCGGAGGGTAATTCGGGGAGCGGCCCGGCGGGTGGCACGGAGACCAAGACGACCAAGGCGTCCAAGGCGTCCAAGATGCTGTACGCCTGTGGTCTTGATGCGGCTGTGGACGTCGTCGGCGGCAAGTGGAAGCCGATGATCCTTTGGGCGCTGTACGCGGGCACGACGCTCCGCTTCGGCGAGCTCCGGCGGCACATCACCGGAATCAGCGAGAAGGTGCTCATCCAGCAGCTCCGCGAGCTGGAGTCCGACGGCATCGTGCACCGCGAGGTGTACCGGGAGGTCCCGCCGAAGGTCGAGTACTCGCTGACCCCCCTCGGCCTGTCCCTGAACGAGGCGCTGATCCCCCTGGGGGTGTGGGGCGACGAGCACATGCAGCAGCTGGTGGCCAACAGGGAAGGCAAAGCCGCCTGACGTGAAAACAGGGCCGATGGTTGCCCGGTGCGCCGATCGTTAGCCAAGTGATCCCGAAACAGGTGGCGTTGATTCCGCATCGTTATCGGCACCGACTCGATTCAGCCTCACGAATCACGTAAGTTCAGACCAAGGCGAATTCGCGTGAGCAAAGCCACGTGTGCGGTGCCGCGCGGTGGAGGGGGCTGCGCGGCTCCGCGCGCCCTCATTTACCGCCGGAGTCTTCGAGGCTGCCGGGGCCGTCGAGGCCGCCGGACCGCACCTCGACCCGCACACCTCGGCGCACGCCCCACCGGTCCATCGCACCGGCCTCCGCCTCCAGGACGTGCCGGGCCCGCAGCCTGGGCCGCCCGATCCGCCAGGGACGCATCGTCCGCACGGACAGCACCCGCAGCCTCCGGTCCAGATATGCCACGTCGACGGCGAACCGCATCCGTACCGTGTGCACGCTGCTCGCCGGGGTCAGGAGCAGCGCCCCGGTCACCCCGTCCCTGCCGAGCAGCCCGCGCCGGCGTGCACCGGCGGACTCCGCGATCTCCAGGGGGAGCGTCCGTCCGGTCGGGAGGAGAAGTGTCGCCATGCGAGCCGAAGCTAGCGCTCCGCCCGCCCGTCGGGTCAAGCCGCCCGCCCGCCGGGTCACGCGTCCGACCCGTCAAGTGAGCGCCCTGCCCCCCATCGCTCCAATGGGCTACCGCCGCGCGAGGCCGAAATCTGTCGACGGGGCCGAAATCCGGTGGGGGAACAGGGGCCCGGAGTCGTCAGCCGGTCTCGGAGAGTAGTTGTGGCACGCCGATGCGCGCAGCATCACTTACGAAGGGTTATGGTGGAAACCCCCCCTCGGGCCGGTCCGTCTCCCCCCCACGGACCGGCCCGATTTTTTGTGCCCGGACGCTGGACGGCTGATGCCGCACGCCCGCCGCACGCCGGATCCCGCGCCCGTCCGCACGGCAGACCGCCCCATCGCGGAGCCGACCCCTCCGGATATGGTCAGGGACATGTCGAACGAGTTCCCCCCACCGCCCCATGACCCGAAGGCCAACCCCCAGCCGGGCCTCCCCAGTTACACCGGTCCGGCTCAGGACCCCGGGTACGGATATGGCTATGGCCCGGTCGCCCCGCTCACCATGCCCGGCATCGTCCGCGCCGCGCAGATAGTCGTGTGGGTGCTCGGCGGGCTCACCCTGCTCGGAGTGGTCGGGCTCGCGGCCTCGGGCGACCCCGAGACGGCAGGCGCGGCGGCGGGCGTGAGCCTGTGCCTTCTGGTCGTCGGCGGTTTCGCCTTTACGTTCAAGAACGCGGGCAACGGCGTGCGCGTGACGTGCATCGTCCTGATGAGCGTGCAGATCGCCCTCGGGGTCGGCGGCCTCGCCTCCGGCAATCCGGGCGGCATCCTCGGCCTGCTCGGCTCGATAGCCACCGTCATCCTGCTCGCGCAGGGTGCCGCGGGCGCCTGGTTCAAGCGCCCGCGCACCACCCTCTAGACGCGCCGCCCGCAAGGCCCCCTATAAAGGGGAGCAGCGTCACCTCAAGCGGGAGCAGCAGTCGTCAGCCCCGCCCGGCCCAGATATTGGTGCCGGGCGTGGAGACCGCGTACGTGTCGATCTCGGTGAGCTCCTCGTCCGTGAGCTTCGGACCCGCCAGCGCCGCCACGTTCTCCTCCAGCTGCTTCACGCTGGAGGCGCCGATGAGCGCGGAGGTCATCCGCTCGTCGCGCAGGACCCAGTTGAGCGCCAGCTGCGCGAGCGACTGATCGCGGCGCGCCGCGATGTCGTTCAGGCCGTTGAGGCGGCGCACGACCTCGCCGCTCAGGAGGTCCGGGTCGAGCGACTTGCCCTGCGTGGCACGCGAACCCTCCGGGATGCCCTTCAGGTACTTGTTCGTGAGCAGGCCCTGCGCGAGCGGCACGAAGGAGATGCAGCCCATCCCCGCGTCCTCAAGGGTGTCGAGCAGGCCGTCGTCCTCGGTCCAGCGGTTGATCATCGAGTACGAGGGCTGGTGGATGAGCGCGGGCACGCCCATCTCCCGCAGCAGCCGCGCCGCTTCGGCGGTCTGCTCGCTGTTGTAGGAGGAGACGCCCACGTACAGCGCCTTGCCCTGTTGCACGGCGGACGCGAGCGCGCCCATCGTCTCCTCGAGCGGGGTCTCCGGGTCGAAGCGGTGCGAGTAGAAGATGTCGACGTAGTCGACGCCCATCCGCTTCAGCGAGGCGTCGAGGGACGACAGCAGGTACTTGCGCGAACCCCACTCGCCGTACGGGCCGGGGTGCATGAGATAGCCCGCCTTGGTCGAAATGACCAATTCATCGCGGTACGGTGCGAAATCCTGGGCGAACAACTTGCCGAAGTTGAGCTCGGCCGACCCGGCAGGCGGGCCGTAGTTGTTCGCCAGGTCGAAGTGAGTGACGCCCAGGTCGAAGGCGCGGCGCAGGATCGCGCGCTGACTCTCCAGGGACTTGTCGTCGCCGAAGTTGTGCCACAGGCCGAGGGAGACGGCGGGCAGCTTCAGGCCGCTGCGGCCCGTGCGCCGGTACTCCATGGTGCTGTAACGGTCCGTTGCCGCTCGGTACAGAGACGTGTCGTTCATGGGTACGAAGCTACTTCAGCCCGGGATCTTCCGAGGGTCGGCCCCGGATCATCCGAGGGGTACGGGCCCGCTCACCCGAGGGCGGAAGCCCGCCCTCACAGCGGTAGGCTTTCGCCTTCGGGGACTGCCATCTGCATGAGGGGCTGACAGAAGTGAACCTGCGCGACCTGGTGTACGGACTTTACGCACGCCGGGTGGAAGGCCGCCTCGACCACGACCAGGTGCCCAAGCACATCGGGGTCATCCTCGACGGCAACAGGCGCTGGGCCAAGGCGTCCGGCGGGACCACCGAACAGGGCCATCAGGCGGGTGCGTACAAGATCGAGGAGTTCCTCGGCTGGTGCGCCGAGACGGACGTCGAGGTCGTCACCCTCTGGATGCTGTCGACGGACAACTTCGACCGCCCGGAGCAGGAGCTGATCCCGCTCCTCGGCATCATCGAGGACACGGTCCGCAGCCTCGCCGCCGACGGCCGCTGGCGCGTGCACCACGTGGGCACGATGGACCTGCTGCCCTCCCGCACCCAGGCCGTCCTGAAGGAGGCCGAGCAGGCCACCCACGGGAACGCCGGGATACTCGTCAACGTGGCCGTCGGATACGGCGGGCGCCAGGAGATCGCCGACGCGGTCCGCTCGCTGATCCTTGACCACGCGGAGAGGGGCACGAGCCTGGAGGACGTCGCCGAGACCGTCGACGTCGACCTGATCTCCAAGCACCTCTACACGCGCGGCCAGCCGGACCCCGACCTGGTGATCCGAACGAGTGGTGAGCAGCGCCTGTCCGGCTTCATGCTCTGGCAGTCGGCCCACTCCGAGTACTACTTCTGTGAAGTCTTCTGGCCGGCCTTCCGCAAGGTGGACTTCCTGCGTGCGCTGCGTGATTACGCGGCCCGGCACCGGCGTTACGGCGGCTGACACCCCACGAGGTGCCCCGAGGCGCCCCCGAGGTGCTCGTGTTGGTGAGGCGCGAGTAACCCAGAGTTCACGGACGCGCCGTCATATGCCCTGGCATGGCTGCACGTGTTCGAGGGAATAAGCCTTCCAGGTCGACATCCGATTCACGGATGTCGTATCTCAGCGGGCGGCATGGGGCCGTCCGCCCGGGAGGCCCTTTGCACCAGGACGACCGTGCGGTGAGTACGGGCGAAGTGGAGGGCCGGAGCTCGGCCCGCGCACTGCGGCACGAGACCGGTCCGGACTTCTCCCGGTGTCCTTCCCGTCGCTCCCCGACCTCATCCGAGGGGGTACGTCCTTCCGTGGTGACCAGCACAAAGCGCCGCATGCCCGACAGGCGCACCTATGTTCTCGACACCAGCGTTCTGCTCGCAGACCCGAACTCCATGTACCGCTTCGACGAGCACGAAGTAGTGCTGCCCGTCGTCGTGGTCACGGAGCTCGAGGCGAAGCGGCACCATCCCGAACTCGGCTACTTCGCCCGGCAGGCCCTGCGCCTGCTTGACGACTGCCGGGTCAGGCATGGTCGCCTTGACGCGCCGATCCCGATCGGCGATCTGGGCGGCACGCTGCGCGTCGAGCTCAACCACTCCGATCCCGGCGTGCTTCCGGCCGGCTACCGGTTGGGGGACAACGACTCACGGATTCTCGCCGTCGCGCGCAACCTCCAGGCAGAGGGATACGACGTCACCGTCGTGTCGAAGGATCTGCCCCTGAGGATCAAGGCGTCCTCGGTCGGCCTCCTCGCGGAGGAGTACCGCGCCGAGCTCGCCATCACGGACTCCGGCTGGACCGGAATGTCCGAACTGACCCTCTCCGGCGAACAGGTGGACCTCCTCTTCGAGGAAGACACCCTGTACGTCCCCGAGGCGGCAGACCTGCCCGTCCACACGGGCCTCACCATCCAGTCCGAGAAGGGCAAGGCCCTTGGCCGCGTCACGGCCGAGGGCAACGTCCGTCTCGTACGCGGCGATCGTGAGGCCTTCGGCATCAAGGGGAGGAGTGCGGAGCAGCGCATCGCGCTGGATCTGCTGCTCGACCCGGACATCGGCATCGTGTCGATGGGCGGGCGCGCGGGCACCGGCAAGTCGGCTCTCGCGCTCTGTGCGGGACTTGAGGCCGTCCTGGAGCGCAGGCAGCACCAGAAGGTGATGGTCTTCCGGCCGCTGTACGCGGTGGGCGGGCAGGAGCTCGGCTATCTGCCCGGCACCGAGGCCGAGAAGATGGGCCCCTGGGCCCAGGCGGTCTTCGACACGCTCGGCTCGGTCGCGGGCAAGGCGGTCATCGAGGAGGTGACGGCGCGCGGCATGCTCGAAGTGCTCCCGCTCACTCATGTCCGCGGGCGCTCGTTGCACGACGCGTTCGTGATCGTGGACGAGGCCCAATCCCTGGAACGGAACGTCCTTTTGACCGTTCTGTCCAGGATCGGGGCGAACTCCCGGGTCGTGCTCACCCATGACGTCGCCCAGCGCGACAACCTTCGAGTGGGGCGGTACGACGGGGTAGTTGCCGTCGTCGAGAAGCTGAAGGGCCATCCGCTCTTCGCCCACGTGACACTCACCCGCTCCGAGCGTTCGCAGATCGCGGCCCTCGTGACCGAAATGCTGGAGGAAGGGTCGATCTGAACCAGTTCACTCTGGTTACGCGGTAGTTGGCGCCGCCCGGCGAAGCGAAGGAGCCTAGTCGGGCGGCGTCGTGGCGTTCGCCCTTTTCCGAAAAACTCCTGGGGCAAACGAGGTGTGAGCTTTCACACGCAACGGAGAATTGCCTTGCGGCATCCGGCTGGGGCAGAGTCTGGGTCCTGTCAGGCCCCGCATGCGACACACCTGTACCCCCAGCGGTACTGCAAACCGGAAACACCAGAACTTCATAGTGGCCGTCGCATGCCGCCCGAGCACCACGTGGCGCTCCCTTCACGGGAGTTGCCCACCGGGCCCGTGCCTCCCGTGACCGAGAACCAAGCGGAGGCCAGCGTCCAGGGGCACGATTGCGTCCGCGAGGTCACCTATGCGGGCGATGCTGGAAGGAAACCGTGTGAGCCGGATTTCGGTCCGGGGATTCGCCGTGGCATCTGCCACCGCGGTCACCACTGTTGGCGCTGTCGTCGGTGTCGCCTCGGGCAGCACCCCGGGCGCCTCGAATGACAACGACTTCGAGGCGGCGGCAAGCGACGCGACTCTCCTCGCAGACATTCCCGCGGGCCAGCAGGCCCAGGTGCAGACCGCGTCCCTGACGCAGCAGGCCGACGCACAGGCCATGGCTGCCGACACCGCCGCGAAGAAGTCCGCGGCGGAGGCGGCGCGCAAGCAGGCCGCCGAGTCGGCGATCGCGAAGCAGAAGGCAGCGGAGAAGGCCGAGGCCGCCGAGAAGGCGGAGAAGGCGGCAGCCAAGAAGGAGCGCGAGGAGGCGGCCGAGACCAAGGCCAGCCGTTCCTCCGCGCGCGACGCCTCTGACTTCGCCCCGCAGTCCTCGTACAGCGTCTCGCAGGTTCAGGCGATGGCACGGCAGATGGTCCCCGGTGACCAGTTCCAGTGCTTCAGCAACATCGTCAACCACGAGTCCACCTGGAACTACAAGGCCAGCAACCCCTCTTCGGGTGCGTACGGCCTCGTCCAGGCGCTGCCCGGCTCCAAGATGTCCTCGGCCGGTTCCGACTGGCAGACGAACCCCGCAACGCAGATCAAGTGGGGCCTCGGCTACATGAACGACCGCTACGGAAGCCCGTGCGGTGCCTGGAACTTCTGGCAGGCGAACAACTGGTACTGAGCCGCGTATCGCTCAACCTTCAGAGGCCCCTCACCGTCCTTCGGTGGGGGGTCTCAGCCGTGTACGGTCAGTCCGACAACTTCCAGGGGGGAGTGGTGGGGAAAGACGGGGGAAGAGGACGGATCATGTCGCGAGTGCCAGGGTGGATCGGCCGGCTCGGTGCCGGACTGTCTCAGATGGGCGAGCGGATGGGGCGCGACGACCCCGATTCCGGTCCTGAGGACGACGGTGTGAAGCCGCGGCGGTCGGC